>PYER01000072.1 GCA_003017855.1 filamentous cyanobacterium CCT1 | reverse complement strand
CATCTCCTCATCCCCCCTTTACCCACATTCTCTGGCGATCGCTCCGCAACGCCCCTTCCCCGGCAGACATTCTGGCAGATCTGATTCAGTCGCTCTCGCGGCAGCAGGAGCGGGATTTACCCACAACCCTGGAGGGTCGACTGGGGCGGTTGTTGCACTACCTGCGCCAGGGGCGCTGCCTGGTGCTGCTCGACAATGCTGAGTCGATTTTGCAGAGTGGCGATCGCACCGGGCGCTACCGGGCTGGCTTTGAGGGCTATGGCGAGGTGCTGCGCTGTGTGGCTGAAACCGCTCACCAGAGCTGTGTGATCGTGACCTCGCGGGAAAAGCCGAAGGGGCTGGCGGCCTTTGAGGGCGAGGCGCTGCCGGTGCGATCGCTCCAGCTGGTCGGGTTAGAGAACCCCGACAGTCGGGCTCTGTTCAACACCAAGGGCGGCTTTCAGGCTACCGAGGCCCAGTGGCAAATGCTGGCCGATCGCTACGGCGGCAACCCCCTGGCGCTAAAGATTGTGGCGTCGTCGATTCGCGATTTTTTTGATGGCGATATTGCTCAGTTTTTGGCGGTGTCGCAGCAGGGCGGGTTTTTATTCGACGACATTCGCGACCTGCTGGAGCAGCATTTTGAGCGGCTCACTGAGCTAGAAAAGGCCGCCATGTACTGGCTGGCGATTAACCGCGAACCCTCGACCACAGCCGACCTGCAGGCCGACCTGCTGACCCATGTGCCCCCCCGCGACCTGTGGGAATCGCTCAACTCGCTGCAGCGGCGATCGCTGGTGGAACGCCAGGGCGACGGCCTCACCCAGCAGCCGGTGGTGATGGAGTACGTGATCTGCCAGCTGATCGATCGCATCGGCGATGAGATTGTAGGGCAGGCCCCCAAACTCTTCATCAGCCATGCCCTGACTAAGGCCCAGGCCAAAGACTACGTGCGCGAAACCCAGATTAATCTAATTCTCAAGCCCGTTGCCGACCAGCTGCTCAGCCGCCTCGGCAGCGCCCCCCAAATTGTGGTCGCCCTGCAGCAACTCTTGAGTGGGCTGCGCGGCGGCACACCCCTATTGATGGGCTACGCCGGGGGCAACAGCCTAAATCTATTGCAGCAGCTGCCCGTCGATATTACCGGCTACGACTTCTCAGGGCTGACGGTGTGGCAGGCCTACCTGCAAGACGTGAAGCTGCACGGGGTCAACTTTGCCGGGGCCGACCTGAGCGGCTGTGTGTTTACCGAATCGCTGGGCAACGTGCTGGCGGCCACCTTTTGCCCCTCGGGGCAGCGCCTGGTCACGGGCGACACCGACTGCCAGGTGCGCGTGTGGGATGCCCAAACCGGGCAGCTGCTGCTGATTTGCCGGGGGCACCACAACTGGGTGCGGGCGGTGGCCTACAGCCCCACCAGCCAGCTAATTGCCAGCTGCGGGGCCGACCAGAGCATTCGCCTGTGGAACTCGGCCGATGGCGTGGCGGTGAAAACGCTGACGGGCCACGGCCACGAGGTGTTTGCGATCGCCTTTAGCCCAGACGGTCAAACCCTGGCCAGCGCCGGGGGCGACAACACCGTCAAGCTGTGGGATGTGGGCACGGGAACCTGCCTGCAAACCCTGGTGGGGCATGAAAACTGGGTGCGATCGCTGGCCTTTGCCCCCCTCGCGCACCCCGACACCCTGCTGCTGGCCAGCGGCGGGGCCGACCACCAGATTCACCTCTGGGACACTGCGACTGGAGAATGCCTGCGCACCCTAACGGGCCACAACGGCTGGGTACACGCCCTCGCCTTTAGCCCCGATGGGCAGCTGCTGGCCAGCGGCAGCGGCGACGGCACCCTCAAACTCTGGGACTGCCGCAGCTGGGACTGTCTGGCCACCTACACTGGCCACAGCGGCAGCGTCTACAGCGTTGCCTTTAGCCCCACGGGCGACTGGCTGATCAGCAGCAGCGGCGATCGCACCATTAAGCTCTGGGATTGGCACACCGACACCTGCCTGCAAACCCTCTACGGCCACCAGAATGAGGTCTGCGCGGTGGCGGTACACCCCAACGGTCAGCGGTTGGTGGGGGTCAGCCTCGACCAGACGGTGAAGCTGTGGGATATCGCCACGGGCCACTGCCTGCACACCTGGGAGGGCCACACCGACTGGGCGCTGCCGGTGGCATTTAGCCCAGACGATCGCTATTTAGCCAGCGGCAGCAACGACAAAACGGTGGTGCTGTGGGATTGGCAGACTGGAGAGCAGCTGAGAGCTCTGAGCGGCCACGGCGATTTTGTCTACGGTGTGGCGTTTAGTGCAGATAGCCAAATTTTGGCCAGCGGCAGCACCGACTGCACGGCGCGGCTGTGGGAGGTGGAAACGGGGCGCTGCATTCAGGTGTTGCAGGGGCATGGCGATTGGATTAATGCGATCGCGTTTCACCCCAGCGCCGCAATTTTGGCTACGGGCAGCGCCGACTGCACGGTCAAACTGTGGGATTGCGCCACGGGCCAGTGTCTGTACAGTCTGAGTCAGCACGCTGCCAAGGTGCTCGGCGTCGCCTTTAGCCCTGACGGCAACTTGCTGGCCAGCTGCGGAGCTGACCAGACCATTCAGCTTTGGGATATCGCCACGGGCAAGCCCCTCAAAACCCTGACCGGACACGACAGTCGAGTATGGTCGGTGGCGTTTAGCCCCTGCGGGCGCACTCTGGCCAGCGGCAGCACCGATCGATCGATTCGCCTGTGGGATGTGGCGACGGGGGATTGCATTCAGGTGCTCAGGGGCCACACCAACTGGGTGTTTGCGGTGGCGTTTAGCCCAGACGGTACGCGCTTGGCCAGTGCCGCCCATGACCACACCATGCGAATTTGGGATGTGGCGACGGGGGACTGTGTGCAGATTTGCGAGGGGCACCAGCACCTGGTGTCGTCGCTGGCGTTTAGTGCGGATGGGGATGCCATTGCTACCGGCTCTCAAGATCAGACGGTGCGGATTTGGGATGCAGCGACGGGGGAGTGTTTGCGGGTGCTGATTGCGAAGCGGCTTTATGAGGGCATGAATTTGAGCGGAGCTACGGGGTTGACCCCGGCGACGCGGGCGACGTTGCAGATGCTGGGCGCGATCGGAGTTTAACGTTGCCCATCATTCGTCGCAGGTAATCTTTGCATCATAACCAATTAACTCTTGGACGGTCGGTGTGCATGGGCGTTTTTAGACTGCGATCACTTACTTCAACAAATTCATGAGCATGGTGCGTTCCCAAAAATCTATCAGTGAAGTAGTAGTAGTTGCGGTAGAGAACCCACCCTACGGCGATGGCGATCGCGCTAGATTAGCAAGGATAGCTCACCATCAAAAATTTTTGTAACGCGCTAATAAGTTATTATACTCATCTTGCAAAGCTTGAGTTCTTTTTGCAATTTCGGGATAAAGCTTCTTGGGCCAAGGGGGAAGTAAATCTCTTTGAGTGCTGTGTAAACCAGAAAGATTAGCAGCCTTTGCAGCTTTATAAACAGCAACATGATTGATATATAAAAATAAAGATTCTGACAGATCTTCATCTAACTGTGCTAGGTGGATTTTTGATTCTATGATATCGATAATTTCTTCATGGTTCGGAATTATTATATCCTTTTCTATAAATTCACCAATTTTCTTGAGGGAGTCATTATCTTCTATTTCTTGATCTAGTATGCGTTTCCAGATAACATTATCTTTTTCTAGTCGTAAATAGATAGGCCAATAAAAATCAGCTAGTTGACGCTCTAACAGTTGAAGGCGGGTCGCAAATCTTTGCTTTGCTATCTCGTTCTTTAAAGCTTCAGCAGACTTAAATTTTTCAATCGCTTTATTGATTATGAATCCTGCTAGAAGTAGCAATCCACCTACAGCAAGCTTGTCTATCAGGATTTTAATGATTTCTTCCTTTAACGTCATTTCCATCTTGTTTAGATAGGACTCTTCTTTAGAGATGTAGACTGATTTCCTAGGCAAGAGAAAAATAATCTTCTAAGTCAACGCTAATAATCGAAACATAGATCTAAGGCATATCTAGATGAATAGTCAAAGCAGGCTAACGGTGCCCATCACCCGCCGCAGATAACCTTGAACATCCGACAAACAACCTTTTGGCGGTCGGGTGCGTGGGCGTTGTTAGACTGGAACTCAGTCACTCTTCTTCAACCTAGCATCGTTACTGTTAATATCATCTATTCGATAATCTTCAGGATCGTAGCCGATGTCACCGACAAAGCAGAAAGATAATACTAGGTTGAAATTTTCTTCTCCAAGATCCCGCAATTTAAGGTCTAGAGGAATAATTCTTTGGATATCATGAGAAAACTTTTTCCATTCACGCTTCAGGTATGGATCTTTTAAGCAATCAAGATACTCTAAGGGTTCTTCAAAGCAGTCTTTTAGAGTTTTATCTTCATCTTCCTCAAATGTAAAGCTTCGGTAAGGCTGTTCTTCATAAAAATGTGAAATTTCCAACAGGACTTCACGCATAAAAACAGGATAGCGTCCTGAGAGAATTAGTAGGGCTAACACTACTTCTTTAAGCTTATCTATATCTTCACGTTGATTTCGATTTGACCGGAACCAAAGAATTTTAAGAATTTTGTAAATGTTTACTAAACGCTTAGCTGTTCGTGGAGAGAGATCAACTTGTCGGAAATATTTTGTTAGTGTTGCAAATTCAACTGGAGTTAATTTGACAACTTGAGGAGGCGGTAGTTCAAAGTCAACAGAGGTTTCCAGTAGGATTTCTTTAAATGTTTCTCGTGCAGTTCTTTTAGAAAGCAAGTCATCCGATAAATCTTCTACTTCAAGTTGAGGTTGCTCTTGTTGAGCAATTGCTACTTCGGGCTGTAATACTTGCTCTGAAAAAGCAGGTTGTGGTGCTTCCGTTTCAATATGGTTCTTTAGATAATTTTCTATAGCACTACTCATAATTGGGCGAGTGCGATAAGGAATTTGAATAATTTTTTCCAAATAGTCGATACCCGAAGGATGTCCCTTCCGTTTAAGGACACCCTTATAGACATTTTCGAGAGCTCTTGCAATGTATCGATCATCAATGGCTAAAACGACAACGAATAGCGGTGTATTAATTAGTAGTTGAACTGCTTCTAAAACATCAACTACCCGATCAGGAGGACAACGATCTAGATCATCAATGTATAAAATGACTCGGGCAGGTCCTCTAGGGAACAATTCGACAATATGCTTCCAACGCTCTGATAATACATCCTGTTCATTGTAGGCTAAACGTTGAGATAAGCCATCAAGATCCCGACTTATCTGGTGAATGAGCCCAAGACGTCTGCTATACGAATCCTCTTGGAGACGATTGTTTATAAAATCAAAAAGGGAGTCTTGATCAGCAATTAACCCAACTTGGCGACGTTTTTGCTCTACTTGTAACCGTAGGTTTTCTACCTCTTGGGATAACTCTACAAGATTAGACTTCTCTTGCTCTTCTTGCAGCCATCTCTGATACTGGCTATCAAGTTCAGTATACGCTTTTTTAACTTCATTTAGGTATTGTTTAGTTGTTCCCCATACTCTTTGGAGTAATAACCCTGTAATTGGTAAAGAGACAGGCCAGTATTTCGAATACACCTCCACTAACCACACCTTACCGATATTGAGGTAGGTATGAATTATTTCTGTTAAAGCTGAGATCCGTTCTGACCAACTTGGAGATGCAGCAATAATCATAAGAGCAACTAAGCAACCGAGAGCAATATAGGCTCTTCTACAGGTTTTAAGCTGACTCACTAATGTTTTCCAAGTATCAATTTCAGCGGGTTCTATCCCTAAAAGCTTGTAAGCTTGATTTAGTACAGGCTGCCAAATTGTAATAATCTTTCTATATTCCAACTTTTGTTTTGCGGAAAGTTCAGCAATTCTCTTCTGATTCTCGAAATTTTTTTGAACAGCTAGAAAGTTTTTTTCGATAGAAGCTAACTCTTTTTGGTCGCGCATGCGAAGGTTGCTTAGTTCATTCCAAATGACACCTTGAGTTCTAGAAGAAGCAATAATTTCTCGCCAAATTAGCAAGCCAATTTGGCGAAGCGATCCATTTTTCTCAATAATTTCATCCCGTTCATTCGCCGTTATTTCACTATTGACTATTGTCCAAATCTCTCCCCCCTCTCGAATTTTTCCAAGTGCATACTCCTGAGCTAAAGTCCAAATCTCATGAAGGTCGTTGCAGCTAATAGATTGCCATCGTTCAGAGGCACCTTCATTGATGTACTTATCTATATCTTGTTTAAAATTTTTCCAATCTATATTAGCCCAACATGAAGGCTTTAAATTTACTACCTCTTGTTGCTGAGGTTTGGCATGAACAGTATTTTTTCTTAGTTCTTCTTGCTCTTTTTGTATTTTTTTGTACTCATTAGAAGATTGAGACCAAAACTTTGGGTCAATAATTTTAAGTAAAGCACCATTCTCATTGCGGTTGTTTATTAACCAATTGATGAGCTTCTCTATCTTGTCTAAATCTAATTTAGTTGAATCTTTGAGGCTAGCCAATTTGTTGGTCAGTAAATCTACCGCTCTAAGAATCGAAAATGTTTCACGAAGATGGCGTTCAACAGTTAATTGACAGTTAAGTTCATGAAAAATGGTCTGCATTAAGCTAGACCATAGGTCAGCCTTTGCATAAGTCCAGGAGTTGAAATAAATTTGATATATATGACCTACATAGGGAGATAATTCTATAGTTTCTTCTGTAATGCCACGAGATGTTTCTTCAGAGGCATCGTTCTTTCCCAATTTCCAAGTATGTTTTTTAGAAATTGGTTTTTGATAAATTTCATTCAACTTTTCGCGCATCATATGCATGACAAAAGATTTTCCACTACCCCACCCTCCTAAAATCCCAACAGCTAAGGGGGGCTTAAGTGCTCGCATACCTAAAACTTCTGCTAAAGCATGTACCTCTGCTTCAATACCAAGCAGATCTTTACCCTTTGCAACATCACTTTTAAAGCTTTGTGCAATCAGATTTTCGACCGATGGATGGCGAGAACCTGCATCCGACGAAGATTCTTCAAAATCAGGTGTTAAGAATACATATTCTCCACCGTCATGTTTCTCTAGCGCAAAGATCCCAGGAGATTGATTTGAGGCTTGATATTTTGTCTCAAGTTTTAGCTCAACACTATCCCGTAAGTAGATGTAAAGCTCTGTTGCAGTAATAACTTTATCACCGTTAATATCAGCTTTACCTTCCAATGCTTCTTGTAATGCAACGTTAAATAAGGAGTGAGACCCCATTCTGCCTCGATCATCCGTAAAAGTATCGAAAGCTACTTGATCAGCTCCGCATGATGTTATGACTTGCCATGCTCTTCTCTCAGTAAAGCGATGGTATTTTTTTCTAGCTGTTTCAGGGAGGTTGTCAATTACAACTAGCTTCCTTGTTGTGCCAATATTTCGTGTACCTGACCAACGAAATCCCCCGGCAAAACAACAGTCTAGTACAGTCAACATGTGATGACAGGGCAAGTCCATGAGAGCCTGATAGAGCTCATCCATTGACAAATAGGTGTTGGTGTCGCCTACAACTGCATCCTTGGGGATAAGGTAACCTTTCGGTCCCTCATCACCATTAAGAGCTATCCCATGCCCTGCAAAATAGACAAAGAGCCGATCCCCCGGCTGTACGAGAGAAGGTAAGGATGCTTGAAAAAGTTCTTTTAGCTTACTAAGAGTAGCTTCTTCGTCAATTAAAGAAAATACTTGATAATCATGATATTCTTTCAAAATATGTGCAATAGCTTTTGCATCCGTCATTGCAGTTGCTAACGGAGCAATACCATGCTGATATTGATTAATTCCAACAACAACAGCAAGGCTTTGCCCAAAATCATGCATATCTAGCCCTCTTCTTAGAATTTATATTACATACTTGAAGCTGTCATACCCTGTATTAGCCTACAGAACACCATTAGAGTTTGTATTAGTAAATAAAATTTATATTTAAATTGATTGGATGTTTTAAGCCTTCTTGGTCGAGCGCTTCAGGCTAACAACTTATTATGCCGACAGTTTCCGTATAAATGCCTCTCAGAGGATAGTTATACTGACGGTTTCCGTATAATTCCCCAAGAAGGGTAGTTATATGGAAAATTTACGAATAGTATATCCTGCCTGCTAGCAGTCGCCTAAAAACGCTTTGTGTACCTCTATGAAGACTGGCAGTAGGCGTTGCATTCACTCCACTGTTGACTGGGAGCGGTTGGAGCGCTATTGTCTAGCGTTAAGCCGTTCAGCAGAGCGGTGGTTACGCAGAACTCGAAAATCTTGGCGCTGTCTGAAGGTGGTGAGACACCAACAGACAGCTAACCCCGCACTTCTGACCGGCAGATTGCGAGGCTAAGGTCCATGGTACCCTAGCCCCCTCAGTTTGCATTTAACTGCGGATGCTAGGGTTTTCGCGTTCTGTCTTCCTAACCCACACCTGGAGACAGAACCGATGTTTGAATACCTCGAACCCGATGCCAGCGGGGCATCTAACTTGCCGCCGTCTTCGCGCAGCAACTCCCAGGCTCGCCCAGAGCGGGTGCGCCACATGCTGTACGGCAGCCTAACGGGCATCGATCGCACCATCAAAATCCTCCACGCCTTGGGCTACGCCGACCCCAACGACTGGAGTGACCCCATCCCCGCGCCGCCAGGTGCATCGGCGGATGACAGACACAACCCAGTCGCTTCGACTCCGCTCAGCGACCGGAAAAGAGCCACGGTCATCGAGCGAAGTCGAGATGCCAGCAGCGACCGAAGCCGAGACGTGGATGGCGATTCTCACCAAAACTGTGCTGATTGAGTAAGTCTCGTTGTTGCAGTACCGGGTTCCTTTGCGCGTGACCTGGTTTGGGCAACAGCGCCAAGAACCCGGTACCTTATCGCCCCTATTGGTAATCTGCGCCCTGCGATCGCCAATGTGGCACAGTAGATCGTTAATGTGGCACAGCAGTTTAACGATCTGCGGGTGCAGATCGCCAATGTGGCACAGCAGTTTGGCGAAACTGGCACAGCAGTTTAACGATCTGCGGGTGCAGATCGCCAATGTGGCACAGCAGATCGCCAATGTGGCACAGCAGTTTAATGTTCGCGCAGCGTTGCGAAGCAATCTACACCCTCAGATCGCCAATTTGGCACAGCTATTTAGCCATTGAGCACCTGAGAAACCGTCATTTTGGGCAAATTATTGCTGGTTTCCCATACATAGAGTGTTTTCTCGGCAACTTCCAGGACGTTTGCCACCTCACGGCGAGTCAAACCCGCACGGGTACGCAAACCCATCAGCGTGACTTGCTGACTTTGATCAGACATACCGTATTGCCCGGTAGTTACCGTTCGGTATAGAAAGAACGGTGTATTTTCCTGGTCACGTTGAAGCGTTCTTCAGTGCGACTCGATTCGACAATGTCGCATTCTGCGATGGGTTTCGCACCCTTCGTGCCGTTTCTTGCGGCAAAAGATCCCAGGGTTTTTGAAAAACCTTGGGCTCGGGATCCTCTCTTGTCACCCCTAACCACCGATCGCCATGACCAAATTCATCCTCAACAGCGAAATCTACAGCCTGCCGCCCTCCGGCAACCCGCCCGAGCCCACCACCCGCGCGAACCCGTGCGCGTCATGCTCATCGGCACCGCCACCGGTATGGAACTCGTCATCGCCCATCTTCACAGCATCGGCTTTGCCGAACCCCGCGCTTGGAGCAAACCCCAGCTCGACCCCGCCACCGGCCAGCCCATGCGCATACTCACCAAATGGATTCGCCGCTAGTGCTCTGGCCGCTCTACCAATCCAGCGGTTTGCCATCGCGAAAGAACCCGCCCGTGGGGCCATCGTCCGGCAAAGTCGCCGCCCACACAACGCTGGCCGCGCCATCGGCCACCGGGCGACCGCCGCTGCCGCCCATGTCGGTAGCGACCCAGCCAGGGCACACTGCATTCACCAAAATGCCGGTGCCCTGTAGCTCAGCGGCCAGAAGTCGAGTAAACGCATTCAGGGCCGCTTTAGACGTGCTGTAGGCCGGGGTGCCTGCCCCCATGCTGCTCAGGGCTCCGGCTCCGCTAGAGACATTGACAATGCGTCCGTGGGGGCTGCGCTTGAGCAGGGGCAAAAAGGCCTGCGCCATCCGCCAGGGGCCGAGGGTATTGGTATCCCAGGCCTCTTGCACCACTGCCAGGTCGGCATTGCTGGCCTGCTGCCAGGTGTCGTAGAGAATGCCTGCGTTGTTGACCAGCACATCGAGGTGGCCAAACCGCTGCTCCACCGTCTGGGCGACGCGCTGAATGGTGCCTGGGTCGGTTACATCCAACGGCTGCGGCAAAACCTCCAGCCCGGCCTGCATCATTGAGGCGGCGGCGGCTTCGCCCTTGGCTGGGTCGCGGCTGCCCAGTATCACCGTCATGCCAGCTTGGGCCAGCTGGCGGGTCACTTCCAGGCCAATGCCCCGGTTGGCTCCGGTGACTAGGGCAACGGTTTTATTGGGGGTCGAAGTCTGCGGGTTCATCGAGAGGCTACCAAACCTTTTCACTCAGCAAAGCGTCTAAGTCGGTGCTGCCCGGCCAGCGATCGGGGAACTCCGTTTGGGGATAGTCTTCACGCACATCCGCCAAGGCTTCAGCCCAACATTTAGGAAATAGCGATTCGGCCTCGTTGCGCAAACTGGGCGATTGCTCAAGCAGGTCGAGCAGCTGTCGCCGCTGTTCTCGAATGGTGACTTCCCAGCCTCGATAGTCGTCTGGGGCATCGACATAGATTCGCTTCAACAGGTGAACCAGCAAGACTCGAAAACGACTTTTTAACTCCCGGCGATCGCGTCCTGCCAAGCCTTCAACTTCCTCAATCAGTGCGTCGATATCCAGAGCAGCAAAATCGCCCGCCCTGAGCTTTGCCACGGTGTCATCGCACCAGGCCACCAGGTCTTGCTGGTAGAGGGTGGGCGGAGAGGACGCTTTAATCATTGGTGACGCTTACGAGAAGAACTGTGATCATATTAGAGACGCTGCCAAAATTTTTCGCTCAGCAGGGCATCTAGATCGGTACTGCCCTGCCAGCGATCGGGGAACTCCGTTTGGGGATAGTCTTCTCGTGCATCAGAGAGGGCATTTTCCCAGAGTTCTGGAAAGGTATTTAGCCAGTGCTGGCGCAGGCTAGGCGATTGTTTGAGCAACTTTTGCAGCTGCCGCCGCTGTTCTCGAATAGTGAGTTCCCAGCCTCGATAGTCTTCGGGAGAGGCGACGTACAACCGCTTCAGCAAGTGGTTGAGCAGTACCTCGACTCGACTTTCCAGCTCCCGGCGATCGCGTCCTGCCAAGCCTTCAATTTCCTCAATAAGCGCATCAATATCCAGCGCGGCAAAATCGCCCGCCTTAAGCTTGGTCACGGTGTCGTCGTACCAGGCCACCAGGTCTTGCTGGTAAAGGGTGGGCGGAGAGGTCGCTTTAACCATCGGCGGTGCCTGTAGAGAGAACTGTGGCCACAATTGCGATGCTTGTCCCAATTCTACCGCTCGGGCAAAGTTACGCTTCTGGGGTTGAGGTGGCCTGGGGGCGCTAACAGCAAAGACCACGTCATGATCTGAGGTATTTGGGCTGCCCCCTAAGTTTGGTAGAATCAAGAGCTTGCTAACAAAACACCGCAGCCCGTCTTCAAGGAGAACCCCATGGCCCGCATGTATTACGACAGTGACGCCAACCTAGATTTGCTCAACGGCAAAACCGTCGCCATCATTGGCTACGGCTCCCAGGGCCATGCCCACGCCCTCAACCTCAAAGACAGCGGCGTCAACGTCATTGTGGGCCTGTACGAGGGCAGCCGCTCCACCGCCAAGGCCGAAGCCGAAGGCCTTACCGTCAAGCCCGTCGCCGATGCCGTCAAGCTGGCCGACTGGGTGATGATTTTGCTGCCCGACGAAGTGCAGCGCACTATCTATAAAGAATCCATTGCTCCCAACCTGGAAGCGGGCAACGTGCTGCTGTTTGCCCACGGCTTTAACATCAACTTTGGCCAGATTGTGCCCCCCGAAGATGTCGATGTGGTGATGGTGGCCCCCAAAGGCCCCGGCCACCTGGTGCGCCGCACCTACCAGGAAGGTCAGGGCGTGCCCTGCCTGTTTGCCGTGTATCAAGATGCCACGGGTCAGGCCCGCGATCGCGCCATGGCCTACGCCAAGGGCATCGGCGGCACCCGCGCTGGCATTCTCGAAACCACATTCCGCGAAGAGACCGAGACTGACCTGTTTGGTGAGCAAGTGGTGCTCTGCGGCGGCCTCAGCGAGCTGATCAAGTCGGGCTTTGAAACCCTGGTCAATGCGGGCTACCAGCCGGAGCTGGCCTACTTCGAGTGCCTGCACGAAGTGAAGCTGATTGTGGATCTAGTGGTCGAGGGCGGTCTGGCCAAAATGCGCGACAGCATCTCGAACACCGCTGAGTACGGCGACTACACCCGTGGCCCCCGCATCATCACCGACGAAACCCGCGCCGAAATGCGCAAGGTGCTGAAGGAAATTCAGACCGGCCAGTTTGCCCGCGAGTTTGTGCTCGAAAGCCAGTCGGGCAATGCCGGGTTCACGGCCATGCGCCGCCGCGAAGCCGAGCACCCGATCGAAGAAGTGGGTAAGGACCTGCGGGCGATGTTTAGCTGGCTGAAGAAAGCCTAGGGAAGATGAGGAGGTGAGGAAGATGAGGGGATGAGGAAGGAAATCCGTTGCAGAATTTGTTCTGTACGTTAAGGTCTCCTCATCCCCCCATCCCCTTATCTTCCTTATCGCTTCCTCTACGCTTCCACCTTTACCTTGTTGCTGTAAAACGCCACATAGCCCTTGATGTTGTTCGCGGCGGGCTTGGGGTCGGGGTAGTACCAGGCGGCACCGGCATTGGTTTCGCCATCGACCACGATGTCGTAGTAGCTGGCGGTGCCTTTCCAGGGGCAGCCGGTGGTTTTGCTGATCGGTTTGAAATAGTCCATATTCAGCGAGCCGGGGGGGAAGTACTGGTTGCCTTCGACCACTTCGCAGGCGTCGCTTTCGGCCAGTACAGCGCCGTTCCAGGTTACTTTTGCCATGGGATACTCTCCAGATTTTCCTCTCAGACTATAGCGAAAGAGACCGCCGAGCGGGGTGAGCGATCAGCCCCAGACGATGCAATGCGACCCAACCCTGATTGACCGACAAAAGTTCTGATGTAGGTTGGTGTTGAGCGAAGCGAAACCCAACACCAGCAACGGTTTTGTTGGGTTTCGCTAACGCTAACCCAAACTACGGCAGCATAAGGGTTTCAAGAGGTTTGTCAGTCAACCAGCTTCCTACCCCTAAACCGGACTCAATTGATTCTTTGCGATAGTTTACAAAATATTGTCCGGGAACCTTCTCTGGCAGACAGTAAGTACAAACGTACCAAAAAGAAGGCCGTGCAGATAATGCGTTACAACTCGTGGGATTTATTGCAGGTCGCTGTTGTTGCGGCTTGCTTGGGGGCTGGATTCGGTCACGCTGATATCTTTCCTGAAATGCCGGATATATCCGCCAAGATTTCTGGTTTTTCCCTTGCCCAAGCTCAGGTTCTGCCTGCGATCGCCAATGCTCTACCGGGCTCCGATGGTGATTCAGCCGAGGCTAACTGGCAGGCGGGCGAGCTTTGGCAGCTTTATGAGGAAGATTGGCAGTTCAATCTTCCGGCTGAGTACGCCAATAAGGAAAGCGGTAAGGACTACCACTTCGTTGAGACAGGTAAGCCTCTGCGCCATTCTGCCTACTTGATTGACGGTCTGGCCGATGGTCAGCGAGACGGCTGGACCTCCATGGCCGATGAGGTGGCGGCGGGCTATCCAGATTTTGATTTTAAGATGCATCCCGAGCCTGCGCTGAAAGGGGTGCAGCCCTGGAAAATTAACGGCGATCGGGTCACCAAAATTCTGAATCATGGCGCTGCCCGGGCGGTGGTCCTGCAGGACGGAACCATTCTAAAGGTGAGAAACAATGAGATAGAGCCTCGAAAGTCAGAGCTGCTGGCGCTGTTTGCCGAGGGGGCCTGCTTTGACTGGACAGGCACTCTGTTCGAGCCGGGGGGCAGCCGAATCGAGTTTGAGCAGGAGGGCCGCATTCAATTCGCCGTCTTAGATGAGAACTGCTACCCGGTGATTCCTGCGGTGGAGTCCGGCGGTTTGTCTGGCGATACGTGATATCAAGATTGAGACATGCTGTTGGCGATCGCTATGCCCGATCAATCTAAGACCCCCATTCTCTCGGCGTTGCAGGCCAGCAGCCAGCGGCCCCACGCGGCGTTTTATGCGCCGGGGCACAAGCGGGGGCAGGGGGCATCTACTCAATTAATTAACTTGCTGGGGGAGAAAGCGCTGGCGGTTGATTTGCCGGAGCTGCCGGAGCTAGACAATTTGTTTGCTCCCGAAGGGGTCATTTACGAAGCTCAGGAGCTGGCGGCGGCGGCGTTTGGCGCAGAGCAAACCTATTTTCTCGCCAATGGCTCGACCTGCGGTATTGAGGCAACCATTCTCGCCACCGTTGGCCCTGGCGACAAAATTATTGTGCCGCGCAACGCTCACCGCTCAGTGATTGCGGGGCTGGTGCTGTCGGGGGCAATGCCGGTTTTTGTGGCCCCAGAATACAGCCCAGAGCTGGGCCTGGTGCTGGGGGTAAAGGCTGAGACGATCGCCGCTGCCCTGAGCCACCACCCCGACACCCGCGCGGTGCTGCTGGTGTCACCTACGTACCACGGCCTTTGTTCAGATGTGGGGGCGATCGCCGCCCTCGCCCACAGCCACAATATTCCCCTGCTCATCGACGAAGCCCACGGGCCGCACTTCGCCTTTCACCCCGAGCTGCCCACCCCGGCCCTGGCGCTGGGGGCCGACCTGGTGGTGCAGTCGACCCACAAGGTACTGGGGGCGTTGAGCCAGGCAGCGATGTTGCACACGAGGGGCGATCGCATCGATCGATCACGTCTGCAATCCGCTCTCCAGCTCACCCAGTCCACCAGTCCCAATTCCCTGCTGCTGGCGTCGCTGGATGCGGCCCGTCACCAGATAGCCACTGCAGGGAAGGCATTGTTATCTGACACGCTGGATCTGACCCAGCAAATACGGAGGGAACTGGCGGAAATCCTCGGCCTACGAGTGATCGACAAGTCGGCGGTGACTAGCTTCTCCAGCGTTAGCGATCTGGACTTAACCCGGCTGACGGTAGATTTGTTGGGCGTGGGGATCACCGGACTAGAGGCCGATGACATTCTCCATCATGAGCTGGGCGTTACGGTTGAGCTACCAGAGCTGCGGCACCTGACTTTGATCGTCAGCCTGGGCAATACTGAGAAGGACGTGCAGCGGTGCGTGGCGGGTTTTGAGACGCTGGCTGCAGGGGCGGGCGATCGCGCTACGCATCACGCCCCAATCCACTGGCCCGAGACGGGCTTTGCGGAGGATGGCACGCCCACGTTTGGTGTGCCCTTAGTGTCACCCCGCGAAGCCTTCTTTACAACCCCAGAGACTGTGTCGGCGCAGGCTGCAATCGGTCGCCTCAGTGCAGAAACCATCTCGGCCTATCCCCCTGGTATTCCGACCATTGTGGCGGGAGAGCCGATCTCAGCCGCGGATATCCAGCAACTCACCCTTGCTAAGCAGCAGGGGGGCTACGTAACTGGTGGGAGAGATGCATCTCTCGATACGTTTCATGTGTTGACGGTGGGCAAGGAGGTTAAATAATCTGTTGGCCTACTCTAGCTACTCTAAGTAACACCCCCAGTCCTGAATGGTTTGCACAGCCTTAATCTCAGCCTCAGTCTGTTGTCTTTCATCTAGAGACTGAAAGCTAAATTTGTCTGAGCTACCGTAGCTAGCTAACGCGGCATATTCTCTTAAGAGAAATTTGATCTCCTTAACAAAAGACTGGCTGCGAACCTTTGAGCGAATAGGATGCGGCGCAATATCAAATCCAAACCCTTTGAACACCAAGGCAGACCTGGGCATATGGAAGTCATCTGTAATTAGAATAACTTTGTTAACTTTATAACCTTTGAGGATTTGGCTGGAGAAAAGACCGTTTTCCCAAGTGGTTTGAGAGCATCTTTCACCCGTTATCTTATCTTCAGGAACTCCCATCTCTTGGATGAATTTCATGATTTCTGGGGCATCACTCATGCCACTAATAAAGATAGTTTGCTGTTGATTTTCCACCCAAAGATTGGCCGTCGAGAGCGCCAAGTCTATCTGGGTGTCGGGGCCACGACCCAGTACTACAATAGCTGTCGCAGCAGCAGGGTCACCCTTAGGCAAAAGCCTTAAAAGCCCTCTCATGGGCAAGGGCAGAAGTATCAGCAGTAGTGCCAGTCCCCCTCCAACCGTGCCCAGGATAGCTAACCTGCTTCTGTTGTAATAGTCTCGAGCAAATGAGTTCTTACAAGACATGCACAGATAGGAAACTTTTCTCTTTTTAGGATTGGCAAAGTTCTGCTGAATTAAGGTTTTGTTTTTGCAGGCAGGGCAACGCATTTGTTTATATTTAATTTATACTGAAATGAAAATATGATAGATAGGCTTGAAACGCTTATTTTGTAGAGTTGGTCTTTGACTATTCCGATGCCAGCCACGGCAGGGATTGGGATGGTGGCTTGGTGGATAAATCGATTCAGGTAATTTGGGTGCTAGCTGGCTACAGTGACATGCGATCGCCCATAGAATCGTAGCAGCAGGGGATTATATCGTTAGTGGTAGGCAGACATAACCGTCCCCTGAGCGGAGTCGAAGGGATATCTTGGGTAAGTTTTGGCTTCGGCTTCGCTCAGCCAGTACAGCTTTATGGATGCTTACCAACAAGACATTGCCCAACACGGTGCGGTTTTTGGCCCAAAAGCTGAACTTTAGATAGATTAATCTCTCCTTAGTTAGATTTACAGTTGCCTACTGCGCTATTTACCAAAACCTTAAGAAAACCGTCTGTATACTGAATACAGAATTGATATTACAGAGTTGAGAAACGCTGACACCATGGCTTTACAGGACTCGGTAACACAAGATATCCGTCGACTCAGGGCGAATGTTGGTCAGTGGAACCCTGTTAAGTGGATTCTGAATCAAGGAAAATCGATGGCGGATCGACTCAGGACTTGGTTCAAGGCCTCTCAGGTCACGGCTCTCTCCTACCCGAGCGTTGTGGTTGAGTACATCGTTCCCAGGCAGACAAGCTGGGCTTTTCGCCTTTGGCACCGCCGTATGGTCAAGTCAGCCCAAGAGATTGAGGGCTTTGTCAGAGCCGACTGCCACCGCCCCCTGGCTGTGCAGGAGGGCAGCCTCAAGTGGTACACGGTGCTGCACTTTGAGCAGCCCGATCAGCTCAGGCAGTGGCTGCAGTCGAGCGATCGCGAAGCCCTGCTGAAGGCTGGGCGCGATATTTTCACATCCTACAAATTCACCTCCTTTGAAACCGGGATGCAGGGCTGGTTTAGCGACGAATCTGGGGAAGAGCTGACCGGCCTTGGCCCCCCGGCCTGGAAGGAAATTTTGGCGGTGGTGCTGGGGCTGTACCCGATCATCATGGTGCAGGGGTTCGTACTGGAGCGCCTGGGCGTGTTTGAAGACTGGGACCCGGCTAGCGCCATGCTGGCCAACAACCTGATCACCACCTGCATCTTCACCCTCGTGGTGATGCCGCGCATCGTGCGGTGGCTCAACTTTTGGCTGCGCCCCGCCCACCGTCGCTCTCCGGTGCAGATTGAGGTGGTCGGTACCATTGTGACCGTACTTGCGATGGCGGCAATGGTCTACGTCTTTAGCGAAATTGCTTAACCTGCGTCAGGCATGATTGGTGCAGAACGGACCAGCGGCCCCGCCCTTAAGTGCAGTCTCGGACACAGACAGCCGGTGTTGACCCCCGTTGAATGAAATCTGGGGACTAGACGGGCTGGACCACCCCTCCCTCCCTGGCCACCCATAACCCTGTGCCCTCCGCTGCTCCTATGAAACTTTCCGCTGCGCTGCAATGGTCCAATCGCCAGGTGTCGATCCAGGCGATCGGGCGTTTGCTGATTCAGGTAAGCTACGGGCTGATCAACTTCTACATTCCCATCTTGTTCGTCAATCAGATGGGGTTTTCAGCCACTGCCGTGGGGTTTGCCCTTAGCCTGTGCGCCATTAGCGAGGTGGGCGGACATTTCATCGGCGGCACCCTGGCCGACTCGCCCCGGTTTGGCCGCAAGGCGGTGCTTAGTCTGGCCGCGATTCTGGGCGTAGTGGTGTCGGCGGTGCTAGTGATGGCCCACAGTTTGTGGCTGCTGGTGGTGGCTAGCTTTGTACTGGGCATTAGCCTGGGCTTTTACTGGACGGCCTCGGGGGCTGCGGTAATGGATGTAACGGAGCCGAGCGATCGCAGCAGCGCCTTTGCGGTCATGGGAGTAGCCGAGTACGTGGGCATCGGGCTGGGCGTCCTGGGCGGCAGCGCGCTGCTGACGGTAGTCGCCGCCGACCCAGAACTCATTTTTGTCGGCTGCGGCCTCATGTTTCTGGCCTTTTGGGCGCTGGTGCAGGGGGCGATGACGGCAGACTATCCCCAGCGGCCCGAGTCGGTGCCGGGAAGCGGCGGTATTCTTAGCGCGCTCAAAGACCGGGCGCTGCTGGTGTTTATGGCGGCGAATATCTTTTTCACGACCTATGTGGCGCTGGTCACCAGCACCATTCCGCTGTACTTCACCAACTTTTTGGCGGGCAGCGACCCGGTGCCCGGGGTGTCTGTGGGCAGCACCGCCAGCCTGTTTACCTGGTGCTACATTGGCGTAGGGGCGGCGCTGCAAATTCCGACCACGAGTTTGCTGACGCCTCTACGAAGAATTTGGGTGCTGAGCGGCGCGATCGCCCTCTGGGGCATTGGCTTTGCCCTGCTATGGGCGGCGGGTACCTTTGCGGCGGCGCAGTTTGTCTGGGCGATCGTGGCGCTGTGCCTGCTGTCGCTGGCGTCGGTGGCCTACAAGCCATTTTTTATTGCCACCGTGTCCGACCTGGCCCCGCCCTCGCTGCGGGGGGCCTACATTGCCGTCAGTTCGCAGTGCTGGACGATTGGCTACTTTATTGGCCCGCTGCTGGGGGGCTGGGCCATGGATCAGTCGGCGGTGGTGGCCCAGCGCTTTTGGCTGGGGGTGGGGCTGAGCGCAACGGTGTGCATTGGCCTGCTGTGGGTGTTTGAGAACCTGCGCCTGAAGCTGCCCCCGGTGGCCGACCCCGGCCCAGAGCTATCGGTCGGCCCTTCGTGACGGCGGTAACAATGCCAACCCCGACAGCTGAGTTACGATAGCGTGGCATTTGCCTCAGTGAGTCCTTCGTTATTAACTGTCCCCTATGGATGCTGTGTTTGGATCAGTCGATTCTCAGCTGGTGCTGCTTGTTGCGGCGATCGCCGTCGTTGTTTTAGTCTCCCAGCTGTTCTTCAGAATTCTGAGCGTGGGGCTTGTCCCCCTGATTGGCCTGGTGGTGATTTTTGTTGCCCTGCAGTACCTGTTTGGCATTACCCCCAAGCAGCTGTGGTTTGAGATCAGCCACCTGCCCCAGATGGCGATGAAGTTCTTCAACAGCCTGACCTGAGGCTATTTCCTGACTCAAACACAGCCCCAGCCTGTGCAGTCAACCTCTCTGACGTTGTGGTAGAAACGGCCTTTGCCCAAGGGGTTGCCGCCCTCAGCCCAGTTTTGATGAGCCTGCTGACCGATGCGGGCGATTTGGCCATTGAGCGCAACCTGAAAGAATTTTTGCCCGTGCTGCTGGTCGCCCTTAGCGCCGCCAGTCTGCCGCGCATTTTTACGCCGCTGCGCCAGGTACCCTACACCCTGCTGTTGCTGGTGGTGGGGCTAGGGCTGGCCCTGGTGGAGGTACGGCTGATCGACCTGTCGCCGGGCATGATTTTGCTGATCTTTCTGCCGCCGATTTTGTTTGAGGCGGCCTGGAAGATGAAATGGCCCGACCTGCGTCGCGACCTGGTGCCCAGCAGCCTGTTTGCGATCGGCAGCGTGCCGGTGTCGATTCTCGGCATTGGCTGGGCGCTGCACCACTGGATGCAGGTGTCGTGGACCACAGCCCTGCTGACCGGGGCCTGCCTGGCCGCCACCGATTCGGCCTCGGTGCTGGGGGTGTTTCGCGAAGTGGGAGCGGGCAAGCGCCTCACCACCCTGCTCGAAGGAGAAAGCCTGTTCAACGACGGGGCCGCCGTGGTGGCCTTTAGCGTGCTGCTAGAGCAGGCGCTAGACCCTCAGCCGATCGATCTGGCCACGACGATGCTGCAATTTTTGCTGGTCAGCGCCATTGGCCTGGGGGTGGGCTGCGCCATTGGTACCGCCGTTGCCCTGCTGACCCAGCGCTACGACCTGGGCTGGGTCGAGCAATCGCTCAGCCTCGTCACCGCCTACGGCGCCTACCTGCTGTCTGAAGATTTGGGCGGCTCGGGGGTAATTGCGGTAGTAGCCGCCGGGCTGGTGATCGGCAACCTCAGCCTGGTGCCCGGCAGCCATCCCCAAAAGCGGCCCACCATGATCGAGTTTTGGGAATTTGTGATCTTTTTGGTCAACTCGATTGTGTTTTTGCTGCTGGGCGATCAGGTGCTATTCCCCTACTTTTTGGAGCATATCGATACCAGCTTGGTGGCGATCGCAGCCGTCCTGGCCTCCCGCGCCGTGGCCATCTTTGGCTTCAGCGCCCTCAGCGGCCTGCTCACCCGTAACCCAATTCCCTGGGCCGAGCAGACGGTGCTGTGGTGGGTGGGCTTGCGCGGCTCGGTGGCGATCGCCCTGGCCCTCAGCCTGCCGGATCTGATCGGCGATCGCCAGCAGATTATCTCCAATTCCTTCGGCGTGGTTCTGTTTACGCTGCTGGTGCAGGGGCTGACCACCAAACCTCTGCTCGACGCGCTGAACTTGCTCGAAACCGACCCCACCGAAACCCAGTACCTGGAGCTGCTGGCCCAGCGATCAGCGCTGACCCAGGTGCTTAGTCATCTGCAAAATTTAGACCCGCAAGGCATTGTCAGTTCCCAGGAGCACCAGCGAAAACTAGAGGCAGTCAAAGCTAAGCTAGAGCAGGTCAATGAGACCTTGAGCAACCTCCAGATCACCCATCCTCAAATTGAAGCTTTTGTGCATGAGCAGTATCGGCAACAGCTCTTGAACATTGAATCCGCTGCTTATGCCACCTTCGTGCAGGAGGGTTGGCTGAAGAAAGCGCCGCCGCTAGTTTTGCAAGAGGCGGTAAAAACCTCAGACTCATTACCGAGTAGCTAAATCGCGTGCGCTTATGCAAACATTCAATATGTTTAATATGACGAGTCCGTTCTCCCCAGCGCCAGCACTCCATTCTGCCCACCAAAGCCAAAGCTGAGGCACAGGGCCACTTCAGCCTTAGCAGCCACCGCCTCAGTTACCAACTTTGGGTAAATGCTTTTGCCGCGATCGCCCACATTTGGCGGCAGCACCCCATGCCGCAGCGCCAGCAGGCAAAAGACCGCCCCGATCGCCCCCGAGGCTCCCAGGGTATGCCCCGTCGCGCCCTTAGTCGAACTCATCCACGGCAGCTGAGCAAATTCTGATTGGATCAGCCGCACTTCGTGGTCATCGTTGAGCTGAGTGCCCGTCCCGTGGGCGTGAATATAGCCCACCTGCTCCGGCTTCAGACCACTGTAGTAAAGGCAGTTTTTCAGGGCCAGACGGCTCCCCCTCAGTTCTGGGTCGGGGGCCGTGCGGTGGTAGGCATCGGTGCTAAACCCAGCCCCCAGAATGCAGCCGTAGGGTTGCGGTCCCCCCCGCTGATCCAGCGATTGCTCTGACTCCAGCACCAGCACCGCTGCCCCTTCCCCTAGCGCTAGCCCCTCCCGCTCAGGGTCAAAGGGATAACAGCCGGTGGTGGCCAGAGCGCCCAGTTGCTCAAAGCCCGCCAGGGTCAGCGGCGTAATCGGCGCTTCGACGGCACCGACCACCACGCGATCGCACTGTCCCCGCCGCACCAGCTCGTAGCCCTGAAATATCGCCGTCAGCCCCGTCGCGCAAGCCGCCATCGGCGCTAGCACCGGGCCAGTGGATTGAATTTGGCGGGCGGCGGCGATCGCCCCCATGTGGAGCAATGCCTCCAGCCAGGGATCCTCGGCCCAGTCGGGCTGACGAGTCATCTGCTCCCAGCGGCTCTGAAAGCTGCGGCTGGAGCCAATCACCACCCCGCAGTCGGGCTGGGGGAGAGGGAGACAAGCATCGGCGATCGCCTCCGCTACCGCTAGCCCTAGAAAATCGTTTAGATCGCCGGGTTGGTTGCCCACCAGAGCGACAGGGCGAGGGGAAAGCTCAGGAAACGGCTGCCGCAAGCCCAGACCTGACTTTCCCGCCAGTAGACGATCCCAGGTGGTTGCAGCGGTGGTACCGAGGGCCGTGACCAGGCCTACTCCCGTCACAACGACTCGCCGATCGCCCGACTTCTGATTACTCAGGCATGCGCTCAACGCAAAAGTACCAGCCCGCTATCCCAGCTAACCCAACCACGCATCCACCCTACCCTTCGGGAAGCCGCTACCACGTCTACCACCAATGCCTGCCTACTCAGTCTTCAGATTCTCCAGCCCTTCAACCACCCGCGCCGACTCAATGCGATCGCCCTGCTGAATGGCATCCACCGTCTCCATGCCGCTGGTGACGTAGCCAAATACCGCATAGCTACCGTCTAAAAAGGGCAGCTCCGCCAGGGTGATATAGAACTGGGCCGAGGCCGAGTCTACCGCCTGCGATCGCGCCATTGCCACCGCTCCACGCGTGTGAGGCAGCTCTGGTGGTTCGGCAATGCCGGCTTCCTCAAAGGTCTCGCTGTAGATCGGCTCCTCTGCCCCTGCTGGCTTAATTTCCAGCGGCACGTAGCGAGGGGCTTGGGTGTCTGGGTCGATAAAGCTCCCCGTTCCCAGCTGCTGGGCGGGCACGTTGGGGTCACTGCTCTGGGGGTCACCACCCTGGGCTACAAAGGGCTGCGGGTCGCGCACCACCCGATGAAATACCAGACCGTCATAGACACCGCGATTCACCAAATCCACAAAGTTCCCGGCGGTGATGGGGGCATTGGTGCCGTCTAGCTCCATCACAATGGGGCTACCATTCACCACCATCTCCACCGTGGCGGTCCCGTCCAGCACAGGTAAACCGGTCGGAGCGGCCGCTACTTCTTCGGCTACCCCTGGGTTCGCGGGAGCATCGCCCGCTGGAGTATCCAAACTGCCTGAGCCGGCGCAGGCGCCCAGCCACAGGGTGAGTACAGCGGCCAGGGCTAGGGAAAATGGGCGCATAGAAAGAACCATCAATACGTCAATTCCTACAGAGTGAAACCGACCCCCCATGTTATCTCAAGGGATCGGCGACTGGGGGCGATCGCAAACTTATTGGCTAGTGCCTACAGACCCTCCAGGGGCACCTGCAAAAACCGCGCTAGTTCAGCCCCCTGATTTTCCAGGTCTGAAAGCGGAATGGGCTGCCCAACCCGGGTCAGAGGAATATCCGGCCGACCTTTAACGCGCAGGTAGAGGGTGCGCTTCGGGTTGAGCCCTTCTTTAATTGACACCCGTACCGCCGTGGCATCTTCTAAGGGGTGCTCGATCTCAATACGGCGATTTTTACCCCAAAACCCTTTGCGCACAATCTTGAGGCGGTTGCTGTCTTTGTCAAAGCTGTTGTAGCCCCCGCCCACATCCAAACTAATGACCACCCACAGGAAGGTTGCCAAACCCAGGGCTACCACCCCATAAAAGCCCATGGCAATGCCCTGGGGAATAAAGACCAGCTGGGTGGGGTCAGAAAAGGGCAGCAAATTGGTTTTCAGGTAGCTAGAGGCTCCCGCTAGGGCAAACCCCAGGCCCCCCAGCGTGAGTACCGTAGCCCAAAAAATATTGCTCAGGCGGCGAGCCCCCAGCACGGTGCGCTTCAACGTCTGCGGCTGAGTCGAAGAAATAGAGGCGGTCATAGCTGTCTAACTAATGGGGCTAAGAAAGAAACGGATGAAAAACGTCAAGCAAAACAGGTAGAGGCAGCGCCGCCGTTGACTCAGGCGGCTCCGGAATGATTTCGGGTACACCCTGGGCCTCTAGTACACCCTCGGGTTAAAGCTGCCACCAGCCATCAACTTATATCAAACAGTAGATGTCCCCAGTTTAAACTCCATTGGCCCCTAAAGGAGCAGGGCAAACCGCCCTCAACAACTGCCCCTCGGGCAAATTCCCCGCCCGCCCACCTGAGAATTTACGTATCAGATTGTAAAAAATTAGAACACTCCTTATCATAAATAGAAACCTAGCCTCTCTGAGTCCGGCTTTAGGGCCTGGCTTTGGGGGCTAACTGGTACGACTCAGGCAGGGCCATCGTTATTAGGGCAGGAATATTTTTCCTCCTGGCTCTAATATCTGGAATACTTAGTAGATATAAACCCCTGCTCTGAGGCAACGCTCTGCCAGTCCTGATTCCACCTAGAATTGGACTGGATCCAACAGAGTCGCGACCTTATGGATTGGATGTCATATAAAGAGGATTTGACATGACCATAGCAATGGGACGCGCGCAAGCCGAGCGAGGATGGTTCGACGTCCTCGACGACTGGCTCAAGCGCGATCG
>PYER01000392.1 GCA_003017855.1 filamentous cyanobacterium CCT1 | reverse complement strand
AGTACGACCCAGATAAACTGCTGCCTCCCAAAGCAGCGGCAGCGACCACTTGACGGTCCATCGTCAACACAGTATCTACGGGCTACGGGCGATGTATGGGTCAATCAAAGAAACGTCCAAATTTCCTCGGGTACCAGGTAGTAGGGACCATGGCGGAGGGCTTCAGGCGATCGCCAAACGGCCTTAAACTGCCGCTTCCCCTCTACCCCATCTAGACTCTCTCGCTCGTAGAGCGACTCATCCACAAACCGCCCGTCGTAGACAAACACCATCTCATGGCCCGGCTCCCCCTCGTAGATAAAAATGTTCTCCACGACGCCCAGCAGCTTGACCTCAGTGATATCCAACCCCAGTTCCTCTTTAATTTCGCGAATCGCCGCCTCGGCGCTGGTTTCGCCAAAGTCAATACCACCCCCCAGAGGTCGCGCAAAGCCCCGCTCCTTGACCGAGTCGTAGCTCTCATGCACCAAAATCTCCTCCCCCCGCCGCAGCAAACAGATCGAAATAGACCGAATCCGTGCCTTTTTGCCCATGAACAACCTCCTAAATCGCCTGTCTCAGCATAGAGAGAATTGAGAATGCAAAATGAACAATTCAAAGTTCAAAATGGCCAACCAACTTTGAATTTTGCATTTTGAACTCCTCTTTCCTCATCTTCCCCACCCTCCCCACCTTCCCTACCCTCTCTCCCACTAAACCTCAAACGCCTCCATCTCAAACCCCTTCCAGTGGCCGTCAAACTTCTCTGCCACCAGCGGGGTCAGGGTCAGCTTCGGCGGGCTGCCTGGGGCTACTTCCACGCGCAGGCCTGAGTAAGGCCGCCTGAGTTTGCTGCCGCTGCCGGTACGGCCCAGGTACAGGTGCGACTTGGCAACGGTGCGGGGGGTGCCATCGATAGTCTCTGGCAGCTCGGGGCCTTCTTCGCGCTGTCGCCTGAGGCTGTAGCCGCTGCCGCCGCAGACCACCCAGGGGATGTGGGCATCGCCGTGGCCAGTGTCGCCCGTGCGCAGGTAGTCGAAGCAGTGGGCGTGGCCGTTGAGCACCAGGTCGACCAGAGGGCGACCCTGGACGATATCACCGACCTCGGCGGCGACGGCGTTGAGCACCTGGCGCAGGTGGTGGCGCACGGCCAGGGTTTGGCCCTGGGGCCACTTGGTCGCTTCGGTAACGTAGGGCGGGTGGTGAAAGAACAAAATGCGCCCGCGCACCGCCGGGTTTTGCCAGGAGGCGATCAGGCGATCGCGCACCCAGTCGAGCTGTTCCGCATCCACGGTGGACAGTCGCGCGCTGTCGAGCTGCTTGGCAATGTCGTTCAGCTGCTCGTCGATGGACTCGATCCGCTCAGTGATGTCGTCCTGGTGGTCGTCATCGTCGAGGTCTAGGGTTTCTAGGCCCGCCTGGCGCATCAGGTCGGCCTTTTCGGCCTCGAGCTGTTGGCACTGCTGCTGCAGCTCCTGCCGACTGGCGCGATCGTGAATGACGGGTAGGGGCTGATTAAAGGTATTGGAGTCGAGGGCAAAAAAGTCGATGCCGCCGTAGCGAAAGGTGTAGTAGCGGTTGGGCAGCCGGGTAAACTCGCCGGGGCGGTAGGTGAGGGCGCGGCTGCCCCCCACGGGGTCGTCTACGGAGCTGCTGTAGTGGGTATCTAAATGCTGGCCCAGAGCGTTCTGTGGCACGGCTTTCAGGTAATCCAAAAACGCCCTGGCGTAGGCGTCTCCCCGATGAGACCCGCGCCAGCTGACGTCCAGATCCAGGTAGGAGCGCAGGGCAAAGCGCAGCGGCCCCGTAATGCCCGACAGCAACCCGATCAGTTTGGGCAGGTCGTAGTAGTCGTGGTTGCCCGGCACCGGCAAAATCGGCTGCTTGAACACCATGCGATCGTAGGGCAGGTGCCGGTAGTCGTCGCCCCCCACCAGCCACTCTCGGTAGGGCTTAATAAAATTCGACTGGTACTGGTCGCGCGAGCCCACCAGGTACACCACATCGCCCGTGTGCAGCATAAACCGAGCCGAGTCGGCGTGGCCAAGCAGCTGCTTGGCCACCTGACGCTGGGGGCTGCTGCGGCGGTGCCGCCCGGTGCCGCTGTCGCCCACCACCAAAAACGAGAACGCCTCATCGTCTACGCCGCTCTCGTCGATGACCAGGCGGGTCTGGTCAATATCGCGCTCGACCAGCTGGGGATGCTGCCACCGCACCCGCTGCCGCATGCAGCGAATCTTGGTCTCGATCGAGGGTTCTGTGGTCAGTTTGAAGGACATAGTGCTTAGGTGCGGTGTGTAGAATAACCCCTAACATGGATCGCTAGACTGGATCGCTAGACCGACGGGAGCGTAGCCCAATGGGCCTTTATAACGAGAAAATTTTGCCTTATCTGCTCGACTGGTCCATGGCTGGCCCCACTCTGGAGCACTACCGTCGAAACGTGCTGGCTGAGGTTAGCGGCGAAGTCCTCGAAATCGGCTTTGGCACCGGGTTAAATTTACCCTACTACCCCGACTATGTGCGCCAGATTGTCACTGTAGACCCCAGCCCAGGGGTGCACCACCTGGCCCAAAAGCGCATTGAGGCTTCGCCCATTGCGGTCGAGCATCACATGCTGAGCAGTGAAGCACTGCCTATGGCGGACGGCACCTTTGATAGTGTAATCAGCACGTTCACGCTGTGCAGCATTCCCAATATCGAGCAGGCCCTGGCCGAAATCCATCGGGTGCTCAAGCCCGGTGGCCGGTTCTTTTTTGTCGAGCATGGCCTCAGCCATGAACCCAGCATTCAAACCTGGCAAAACTGGCTGACGCCCTTGCAAAAGCGGATTGCCGGAGGATGCCACATCAACCGCAACATGCGCCAGCTAATCGAGCAGCAGTTTGACCAGGTAGAGCTAGAGGCCGCCTACGCCGAAAAGATACCAAAGGTGGCGGGCTATTTTTATCAGGGGGTGGCGACCAAGCGCCAGCCGTAGCCAGCCAACCCTCGGGTGCCATAGTGATGACCTACCTGAAACTGTTGATGACCATGGCGCTCTGGGGCGGCACCTTTATTGCGGGGCGGCTGGTGGTGCAGGATATGGGGGCTTTTTCTGCCGCCTTTTGTCGCTTTGCGATCGCATCCCTGGCCCTCCTGATCCTCACCCATACCCTCGAGGGCGCTCTGCCCTGCCCGCCCCGCAAGCTGTGGCTGCCGATCGCGCTGCTGGGCCTGACGGGCATTTTTGCCTACAACGTATTTTTCTTTTCAGGGCTAAAGACCGTCGAGGCGGGGCGGGCGGCGCTGATTATTGCCCTCAACCCGGTAGCGATCGCCCTGGGGGCCGCCCTCTGGCTCAAAGACCCCCTCAGCCGCACCAGGCTGGCAGGCATTGGCCTCTCGCTGCTGGGGGCGGCGGTGGTCATCAGCGACGGCAACCCGGTAAAACTGCTGCGGGGCGATGTGGGGCTGGGCGAACTCTTCATGCTGGGCTGCGTGCTCAGCTGGATGAGCTATACCCTGCTGGGCAAAGCCGTGATGGCAGAGCTCTCGCCCTTTGCCGCCACCACCTACGCCTGCCTGAGCGGAGCCCTGATGCTGCTGGGGCCAGCGCTGGGGGAGGGCCTAGTTGGCGCGATCGCCACCGCCACCGTTACCACCTGGGTGGGGTTGCTCTACCTGGGGGTGCTGGGCTCGGCGGTGGGGTTTAGCTGGTACTACGACGGGCTGCGACAGCTGGGGCCAGCCCGGGCGGGCGTGTTCATTAATCTGGTGCCGGTGTTTGCGATCGCCCTGGCGGCGCTGTTTCTAAATGAAATTCCCACCTCATCGCTGCTGCTGGGCGGCAGCCTGGTCATTGCCGGAGTGGTTTTAACCAACCGTTAGCAGGCGCGCCCCTAGATACTGTGTTGGTCATGGGCTGTCAAGCGGTTGCTACAGCGGATTCAGGCGTTAAGAGTTTGGTTGGGTCA
>PYER01000391.1 GCA_003017855.1 filamentous cyanobacterium CCT1 | reverse complement strand
ACCTACGGAGAGCACCGAGAGTTTTTAGAATTTAATTTTGAAGAGTACCAGGAACTTCAGCGCTACGCCAAGGAAATTGGCATCACCTTCTTCTCAACCGCTTTTGATTTCCCAAGCGCCAATTTTTTAGAAGAACTGAACATGCCTGCCTTCAAAATTGCATCAGGAGATCTGAGAAGTATTCCTCTACTCAAGTATATAGCTGAATTCCAGAAGCCAATGATTATTAGTACGGGAGCTGCCACTCTGGAAGATGTCCAGCGTGCCTATGATGCCGTAATGCCTATCAATTCACAAGTCTGCTTTCTGCAGTGTACAGCCAGTTATCCGGCTGATCATACTGAACTAGATTTGCAGGTCATTGCCACCTATCAGAGTCTGTTTCCGGAAGTGGTGGTGGGCTTATCTAGTCATTACAGCGGCATTGCCATGGCTACAGCAGCTTATGTCCTGGGCGGTCGGGTGATTGAAAAACATTTCACCTTAAACCGAGCAATGAAAGGAACTGATCATGCTTTTTCCTTAGAACCTGTAGGTATGCGAAAACTGGTTCGTGATCTCAAGCGAGTACGGGAAGCTTTAGGCGACGGGCAGAAGAAGTTTTATCTCAGTGAACAGGGAGCTCGAGTCAAGATGGGTAAGAAACTAGTAGTTACCCGAGATTTGCCCGCAGGACATCAGCTCACTGCTGAGGATATCACAATGAAATCCCCTGGCGATGGCTTGCCACCTTATGAGATCGATAATGTGATTGGCAGGGTGCTCACCCAGCCTTTAACTGCTGATGAGGCTATTTCTCTAGCTTTCCTTACCGACAGCGTTGAGTATGTAGTGCAGTAGCATGCCTATTGAATCTTCGGAAAATCTCGGCAAAAATCCCTTTGACCTTACTGGCAAAACAGCCATTGTCACAGGTGTCCTTGGAAAATTAGGTCCTGTATGGTGCGAGGCGTTAATGAACGCTGGCGCTACGGTTGTTGGCATTGATCTCCCTGGACTATCAATTTCTGAGGCTTTTCAAGCTTTACAACTTAGTCCTGAAGGCGATCGCATCTGTCTATTACGAGGGGATGTGTGCGATCGCACTACCCTCCTCACTCTCCGAGACCAGTGCCTCAAAGACTATGGCATCCCTGATGTCCTGGTGAACAACGCTGGCATTGACCAGCCCCCCGGACCCGCCACCACCTATCGTTTGGAAGATGTTCCCTGGGAGGTCTGCCAAAAAGTCTTTGAAGTAAATACGTTAGGGGCCTTTCAGGTGGCCCAAATCTTTGGGGCACCGATGGCCGAGGCGGGCAGAGGATCGATTATCAACATTGGTTCCCTCTACGGCAGTGTTTCCCCAGACAAACGGCTCTACGAACATCTCAAGGCTGACCCACCTTTCCTGAAACCTCCTGCATACGGCGCTTCTAAGGCAGCCCTGGCCAATTTGACCCGCTACCTGGCTACCCACTGGGGCCCCTCTGGCGTACGGGTGAATATACTGTCGCCTGGTGGCGTGCTGGGCAGACAGGATGAAACCTTTAAGCAAAAATTTTGCGATCGCGTTCCTTTAGGGCGCATGGCCAATCTCAGCGATCTAGTTGGACCACTGGTGTTCCTGGCCTCAGATGCCTCTGCCTATGTGACGGGTACAGAGTTAAAAGTCGATGGTGGGTTTACAGCCTGGTAACCTTTACCAGCTTTAAGCTTTGACGGTAGAATTTCAGCGTTTTTATCATCAATCAGCTACTAGATCAGCCAACCGATTGTAGAAATCTTATATGGAGAAAATCCATGATAGAGAATTCTCTAAGACAACAAGTGCGCTCTTTGATGTCTCGCTTTAAACCGGCAGGTACTCCCTCAACTAAAGCTGAGCAAGTGTCTTCAGGGACTGCCGCTGAAGCCTCTAAGTATTGGAGCAGTAAAAACGGTTACACCACCAACTGGTATGTCTTCTGCAAAAGCTACATTAATCGTCGCATTACAGGAGATCCAGAAGAATCTCCTACAATCTGGGCACTGAATGAGGCTTTTAATCAATTACCAGTAGCCCATTTACTAGAAATCGGCTGCCTCTCAGGCAAAAAGCTTGTTTCCTTAGTTGAGGCAGGATTAGGGTTAAAAGGAACAGGCATTGATGTGGCTGCAGGCGCAATCGAATCAGGACAGCAGCTTTACAGCGATAGGATCGATCTGCAAGTGATGGACCTTAATCAACCTTCACTACCTTCAAAAACCTATTCAGCCTGTTTAGCAAATGGGGTATTGCATCACATTGATAACATGGAAATCTGCTGCCAAGCTATTTATGATGCGTTAGGGCCCGGTGGCGTTTTGATTGCTAGCGAGTTTACAGGTCCTCGCAGGTATAAATATTCAAAAAAAGAAATTCGCCTTATCAATCAGGGCATATCCATGCTGCCAAAAGAACTACAGGGAGATTTCTTTGATCCAATCCAACTAGCTCCTAAACTAGCAGCAGATCCATCAGAATCAGTACGGACCAGGGACATTCAGGCCGTGCTCGCCGCTACCTTTGATCGGGTTATCGTTAAACCCTATGGTGGTAATGTTCTAATGCGAGCTTTAAGTTCTAAGTTCTTTTCAGCCTTTGACTATCAAAATGCTGAACATAATCAAGCTATTCAAGCGCTACAAGAATTTGATGAGCAGGTCTCACACGCTGAGCCTTCTCATCACTGCTTTTTCATTGCATACAAGAATTCATGATTGATATTAAGGATGTCAGCAAAGCGCTAAACTAATCCAGCATATTTCTAATACGCTGAGGGGAGCTTACCATTGACCAACATTCCTGCAACGATTCCAAACTGGATAAACGGCAAGGAACAGACTGCCCAGGGCGGTGAAGTTTTTGCCAACCTCAGCCCAGCGACCGGAGAAATCCTGTGTCAGGTTGCCCGATCGCGGGAAGTAGATGTCGCCCAGGCTGTCGAAGCCGCCAAGCAAGCCCAGCCCGCCTGGGCAGAAATGCCCGCTGTCCAGCGAGGCAACGTCCTGCACGAGATTGTGCTGGGGATGAAACAACACCAGGCTGAGATTGCCGAAATTGTTGCCGCAGAAACCGGTAAAGCCTACAAAGAGGCTTACGGTGAAACCGGTGGAGCCATTGCTTTGGGCCTATTCTATGCCAGCGAAGGGCAGCGACTCTACGGGTGTACCACCACCAGCGGCACACCCAACAAGTATGCTATGACCGTTCGCCATCCCCTGGGTGTAGCAGGCTTGATTATTGCAGCCAACACCCCGATCGCGAACGTCGCCTGGAAAGTTTTCCCAGCGCTGATTTGCGGTAATACAGCGGTACTCAAAGCTGCTGAAGACACCCCAGCCACTGCCTGGATCTTTGGCAAAGTTGCCCAGGAAGCAGGGCTACCCCCCGGCGTTCTCAACGTAATTCAAGGCTATGGTGAAGAAGCAGGTGCGCCACTGGTAGCCCATCTTGATGTGGCAGTTGTGAGCTTCACCGGGTCTACCGCTGTAGGGCGTACTATCCAGAGGGTGGCTGGGGAGCGCTTTGCCCGTGTCTCTCTAGAACTGGGAGGCAAAAATCCCTTAGTAGTGTGCGATGACGCCGATCTTGATAACGCCGTCAAGTGGACAGTTCTATCGGCTTTTAGTAACGCCGGGCAGCGTTGCGCTTCTGGAAGTCGCATTATTGTGTTTGATGCTGTGTACGAGGCCTTTCGGGAAAAACTGTTAGCCCGCACTCAGCAGCTCAAGATTGGACCTACCAATGAAGACGATCTTGGCCCTGTCATTAATGAGCGCCAGCTTATCAACATGTTGGGTTCCGTAGAGCAGGCGCAGCAGGAAGGGGCAAAGGTTATCGCTGGCGGTACTCGTCTTGTTGGCCCTGAGCATGTGAATGGTTTTTATATGGCTCCCACCATACTGGAAGATGTCAACCCAAAGGCCCACATCTCTTGCTCAGAGCTATTT
>PYER01000071.1 GCA_003017855.1 filamentous cyanobacterium CCT1 | reverse complement strand
CCCCATGCCCTACGCCCTCACCCTCACCCACCTCTACCCCGACTACCTCAACCTCTACGGCGATACCGGCAACCTGATTGTGCTGCGTCGCCGCTGTCAGTGGATGGGCATCGACTGCACTATAAACGCTCTGTCGATGGGTGATGTAGCTCAGGCTGACACCACAGATCTTTACTTCATGGGTGGCGGGCAAGACACTGACCAGGTCGCCGTGGTCAACGATTTCCACCAGCTCAAGTACGACGCCATTCGGGCCGATACCGAGGCTGGCGTTGTGTTTTTGGGCGTGTGCGGCGGCTATCAGCTGATGGGCAACACCTTCTTGATGGGCAATGGTGAAGAAACTCGCGGTCTGGGCATTATCAACGTCAACACCCGTGCCCCCGGCACCGACGTCAAGCAGCGGTGCATCGGCAATTTGGTCGCTGAACTCGCCCCCGCCACCTACACTGACATGCAGACGCTGTATGCACCCCGCAAAGATGTCCCCAAGACCCTGGTCGGGTTCGAGAATCACTCGGGCCAAACCTACCTGGGCGATCACGTCGAACCCCTCGCCACTACGATCGCCGGTTTCGGCAACAATGCCACCGCTGAGCACGAAGGGGCACGCTATAAAAACGTGTTTGGCAGCTACATGCACGGCTCACTGCTACCCAAAAATCCGCATTTTGCTGATTACCTGATCGGCCTGGCCCTGCGCCGCCGGTACAACGATGCCTCCATTACCCTGCCCAGCCTACCCGACACCGAAGAATGGGCGGCCCACGCCTATGCTGTGCAGCGCTATGGCTAGGGCGGCACGGCAGTGAAGGCAACCCCTAAGGTACTGGTCGGCCAGCGATCGCAAAAAAGCCCCTGGCTAGCCGTCAACCTGTCGGCGGCCCTCCCCGGCGCTGGGCAAATGTACGACGGCGCGATCGCCCGCGGTCTAATCATCGCGATCACCCACATAGGGCTGATTGCCTTTGTGCTTTGGTCCATCTTTGCGCCCGAGGGCAATACGCTGCGGGGGCTGATCACCCTGGTGCCCCTGCTCAGTCTATATATATTCAACCTGTGGGATAGCCACCACGCCGCCAAACGTGGCATTACCCTCGATGAGTTTAGCCCTCTGACCTACCAATCCAGCGACCCCTGGTATCCGGTCTTTCTCTCCCAGGTGCTGCCGGGGCTGGGGCATCTATTTTTACAAAAGGCCGCGATCGGCGGCACGCTGTTAATTTTGGGGATCTTAACGGCCTATCTAGCTAACTTCAACCCGGCTCTGCTGCCGCTTACATCGGTCATTTGGGCTGCAGGGTGTGGGTTAGTCTATCGAACCGCCCCATCTCGAGCGCGCCAGTGGGGATGGCTAAGCCTACTGCTAGCGGCAATTATTGTCACTCGCTTTGCCATCAGTTCCATCCCCTTTGTCGTGCCGAAGCAGGTTGTACAGTGCATTGTGCCTAGCGAGTCAATGCTGCCCACGCTGGAGGTGCGCGATCGCATCTTTGTGCGCCCGCAGCCTTTAGAACAGCCTCTGAGCGTCGGGGAGATCATCGTCTTCTCCAACCCCGAGCGTACGCCCATTGAGCAGGCCGGAACGCTCTACAACCTGATGGTCAAACGAGTTATCGCTCTGCCCGGTCAGCAGGTCGAAATTCGCCTAGGGCAGGTGTGGATTGACGGCATCCCCCTCGTCGAACCCTACTCCCAGGCTCCTATCCTCTACCAGTGGGGACCTGCAACCGTTCCCAATGGGTACCTGTTCGTCCTGGGCGACAACCGCAACAACAGCCGCGATTCCCACGTGTGGGGATTTCTGCCCCGCCCCCACGTCATCGGCAATGCCTACAAAATCTACTGGCCGCCTCAGCGAGTACAGCCTTTGCCTTAGCTAGAACAACTCCCAAACCCTATGCCTCGATTTCAGTTTTTTCCGATAGAGCAGCCTACCTATGGGGTACCCTAGCCCTAATCCTGCTTAAAAAAGTCGTCAGAATCATTCCAGCTATATTTATGGGGTTTTTACATGCCTAGGAGGCGACTTTACCGATTGCTCACAACGACAGTTCGGGGCAGGGCTAAGCTAACCCTAGGTAAATTCTACAGGAGCGCAATCATACTTAATCTTGACATAGAGGAAAATTTGCGTCGGGCTGGCGCACAGCTTTTGCAGGCTAATAGTATTTTCGGCGGTCCTAAGGTACACAACTTCACGATTAAATTAAAAACTCGTTAATACGGCTGAAGTCAGCCAGAAAGAGTCAGGATTCGACATAAACTTCGGAAGGGTTACTTAAAGCAGGTTTTTTGGCTTTGGTCAACGCTTCTGTTTATGCCCTTGTCAAATCCATGAAAACATTAAGGACCGTTCAGTTAGACGTAGCGATATTTGACCAAATGTAAATGGTTAGGCTAACCTAGCTCATTTTCTATTTTTTGAATCGGGCTTGTTAGCTGAGTTAGGTCAAAATTTCTCAGTGTTTTTAATGTCTTAGAGGATCTATGAAAGCAGTTATATTAGCCGGTGGGCTTGGCACGCGTCTGAGTGAAGAAACCAGTATTAAGCCCAAGCCAATGGTTGAAGTCGGAGGCTACCCGATCCTCTGGCACATCATGAAAATATATTCTGCCCATGGCATTAACGATTTTGTTATTTGCTGTGGTTACAAAGGCTACGTCATCAAAGAGTATTTTGCCAACTACTTTTTGCACATGTCAGATGTGACCTTTGACCTCCGCTACAACCAGATGAATGTGCATACGGGTAACGCCGAACCCTGGAAAGTGACGCTGGTAGACACTGGTGAAAAAACCATGACCGGCGGCCGATTGAAGCGGGTTCGAGAGTACGTTGGTAATGAAACCTTCTGCTTTACCTACGGCGACGGAGTTGCCGATGTCAACATCACTGAACTAATTGAGTTCCACAAGCAGCAAAAAACCTTGGCTACCCTGACAGCGGTACAACCTCCTGGCCGCTTTGGGGCGATCGCCCTCCACGAAGGTCAAACTGTTATCGAGTCCTTTGCCGAAAAGGCCGACGGTGACGGCGCTTATATCAACGCCGGCTACTTTGTACTAGATCCCCAGGTCATCGATTTTATCGCCGATGACACAATCATGTGGGAGCACGAGCCGATGCGCAAATTGGCCTCTATGGGCCAGCTATCGGCCTTCCGCCACGCCGGATTCTGGCAGCCGATGGATAGCCTGCGCGACAAAAATATGCTGGTCGATCTGTGGCAATCTGGCAAAGCTCCCTGGAAAGTTTGGTAACTACTCAATGCTAATTTGTCTAGCCTGCTAGGCCCAGACATCAACAGCATTTGTTTGACCTAACTTTCACTTCAGTTCTTTGATCTGGCTGGGAGCATTGGCATGATTTTTGAAGAAACATCCCTATCCGGAGCCTTCACGGTCTCCTTAGACAAACGGCAGGACGATCGCGGGTTTTTCTCCCGTGCCTACTGTACCCAAGAGTTTGAAAACCATGGCCTTAAGCCGGTGGGTATTCAGTGCAATCTAGCGGCAAACTATCTCAAAGGCACGCTGCGAGGGTTGCACTACCAGGTGCCCCCAGCCGCTGAGGCTAAGTTTTTTCGCTGCATTCAGGGGGCTAACTACCACGTCATTGTGGATATGAGGCCCGACTCCCCTACCTACTTAAACCATTACGGGATTGAATTGTCTGCGGAGAACCGCCTGGGCCTGTATGTGCCGGAACTATTCGCCCACGGGTATCAAGCCCTCACCGATGGTTCAGAGGCGTTCTACATGGTCAGCGAGTACTACACCCCTGGCTGTGAGCGAGGGCTTCGCTATGACGACCCTGCCCTAAACATTCGCTGGCCCTTGCCGGTGACAACCATCTCCGAGAAAGATACCACCTGGCCCCTGCTGCCCGGTCTGCTCACTATCTAACCAAAGGTCTTTTCTATGATCATTGTCGATACAGCGCTCAAAGCGCGTCATGAAGCCGGTAACCCAGTTCGCGTTGGCCTTCTAGGGGCAGGGTTTATGGGGCGCGGGGTGATTAATCAAATCGTTAACTACACCCCCGGTATGGTGCTCACCGCGATCGCTAACCGCACCGTAAGCGCAGCGGTAGAGGCCTACTCCAAATTCGGCGTTGAGAATGTCAAGGTTGTGTCCACCCTGGGGGATATGGAAGATGCGATCGCCCAGGGCTACTCGGTCGTCACCGACGACCCAACCCTGCTCTGCCAGTCAGAGAACATTGACGTGCTGATCGAGGCAACGGGCCATGTCGAGTATGGTGCTCGGGTTACCCTGGCGGCGATCGAGCACAAAAAACCCATGGTGCTCATGAATGCCGAACTCGACGGCACCGTTGGCCCCATACTCAAAGTCTACGCCGACCGGGCTGGGGTAATCATTACCGGCTGCGACGGTGACCAGCCCGGTGTGCAGCTTAACCTTTACCGCTTTGTCAAGAGCATTGGCCTCAATCCCCTGCTCTGCGGCAACATCAAAGGGCTGCAAGACCGCTATCGCAACCCCACCACCCAGGAGAGCTTCGCCAAGCAGTGGGGGCAAACCGCCCATATGGTCACCAGTTTTGCGGACGGCACCAAAATCTCCTTTGAGCAGGCTATTGTCGCCAACGCCACCGGGATGAAAGTAGCCCAGCGCGGCATGCTGGGCTATCACTCCAAGGGCCACGTTGACGACATGCTCGATCTGTACGACATAGAGCAGCTCAAGTCCCTGGGCGGCATTGTTGACTACGTAGTGGGGCCTAAGCCCAGCCCCGGCGTGTTTGTCTATGCCACCTGCAACGAGCCTACCCAGGCCCACTACCTCAACTACGGCAAACTTGGGGAAGGCCCGCTCTACAGCTTCTACGTGCCCTACCACCTGACGGTGTTTGAGGTACCGCTGTCTGCGGCTCGGGTGGCGCTGCTGAACGATGTCATCATTGCCCCTCTAGGAGCCCCAGTCGTAGATGTCGTCACCACTGCTAAAATTGACCTCCAGGCCGGTCAAACGCTAGATGGACTGGGTGGTTACCACACCTATGGGCAGTGCGAAAATGCCGACATTGTCAATCAGGAAAACCTTCTGCCCATGGGCCTAGCCGAGGGCTGTCGCCTCAAGCGGGCGGTAGCAAAAGATCACGTACTCACCTACGACGACGTAGAAATCCCCGCCGACAGTGTTGCCCACCGGCTGCGAGCTGAACAAAACGCCTACTTTGCCAAGTCTAAAGTGGCTGCAGCGGTATAGCGGGTATATGGGCATTTTTTAGCGGAGTTTTGGCCATGTTCAAGGCAACCTGTGGGTGGGCTCGGGCGCCTGATTAAGGCGTCCCCTAGCCCATGACTACCTAGCAGCCCTAATTTATATAAGGAAAATGTAATGGTTCAAGCACCGAGTCTAGCCTCTTTAAATACGGCGGAAGACGTCATCCAGGCTGACCTAACCTATATCTGCAATCACCTATCTGAAGAATTTGCCACCCTATCGGGCAAGAATCTACTTATTACCGGTGGCGCTGGATTTTTAGGCTACTACCTGGTGCAGTCTGTGTTGCACTGGAATGACGTCAATTCCACCGCCAAGCCCATTCATCTGACCATTTACGACAACTATATTCGGGGCGTGCCCGAGTGGTTGACCAACCTGTCGGGCAACCCCAACCTCAAACTGGTCAAGCACGACATCACCAACCCTCTGCCTGAAGACATTGGTGATTTTCAGTTCATCATTCACGCTGCCTCAATTGCGTCTCCGACGTTCTACCGCAAGTATCCCATCGAGACGATGGATGCGAACGTCAACGGGCTGCGCTACCTGCTGGAGTACTGCCTCCAGCAAAAGGCCAAGGGCAACCCCGTGGAAGGCTTTTTGTTCTACTCCACCAGCGAAATCTACGGCGACCCCAGCCCAGAAAATATTCCCACGCCCGAAACCTATCGCGGCAATGTATCGTGCACTGGGCCTCGGGCTTGCTATGACGAGTCGAAGCGCTACGGCGAAACTCTGTGCGTCAACTTTGCCATGCAGCACGAACTACCCATCAAGACCGCACGCCCCTTTAACAACTATGGGCCAGGGCTGAAAATTACCGATCGCCGGGTGCTGCCCGACTTCGCTCGCGACATCTTCAACGGCCGCGACATCGTCATGCTCTCCGACGGAGCCCCCACTCGCACCTTCTGCTACATTGCCGATGCGATCGTTGGCTACTACAAAATTTTGGTCAAAGGCCACCCCGGCGAAGCCTACAACATTGGGGTTGAAACCCCCGAGATCTCCATGGCCAACCTGGCAGAGCGGGTTGTAGACCTGAGCCGAGACCTGTTTGACTACAGCGGTAAGGTGGTGCGCCAAACCAGCGCTGACCAAGATTACCTGGTCGACAACCCCAACCGTCGCTGCCCCATCATCGACAAGGCCCGCGATCACCTGGGTTACGACCCCAGCATCACCATTGACGAAGGGCTCAAGCGCACCATGGTTTGGTATTCCGGCAATCGCGAAGCGGAGGACGCATAAATGAAAGTATCTGTAGTTGGAACGGGTTACGTTGGCCTCGTATCGGGTACCTGCCTGGCTGAAAAAGGTCACGATGTGGTCTGTGTAGATATTGACCAGGCTAAGGTTGACCAGATCAACCAGGGCATTCCGCCCATCTATGAGGCTGGCTTAGAGGACATGCTCAAGGCCAACGTGGGTACTCGGCTGCGGGCCACCACCGATCTGCGGACGGCGGTGATGGAGTCTCAAATCTCGCTGATTGCCGTAGGTACTCCGTTTCGGGGCGATGAAATAGATCTGCGGTTCATTGAAACCGTGGCCCGCCAAATTGGCGAAGTGCTGAAGGATAAAGCCGATTACCACGTGGTTGTGGTCAAGAGCACCGTTGTGCCCGGTACCACCGATGAGGTTGTGCTCTCCATTCTGGAAGAGGCCTCTGGCAAAAAGGCTGGAGCTGACTTTGGCGTCGGCATGAACCCCGAATTTCTCAAAGAAGGCGAGGCAATTCCTGACTTCATGTACCCCGATCGCATCGTGCTGGGCGGCATTGACGATCGCAGCCTGGCCGTTCTGCGGGAACTGTACAGCGTGTTCGAGGGGGTTGACCAGCTCGAAACCAACTGTAAAACCGCTGAGATGATCAAGTACACGGCCAACTCCCTGCTGGCTACCATGATTTCGTTTGCCAACGAGATCGGCAACCTCTGTGCCGCTGTCGGTGGTGTAGACGTGATGGAAGTGACTAAGGGAGTTCACCTCGACAAGCGCCTGACCCCAATTCTGCCCAGTGGCGAGCGCATTGTTCCAAGCTTCACCACCTACATTGAGGCGGGCTGCGGCTTCGGCGGTAGCTGCTTCCCTAAAGATGTGAAGGCGCTCAATGCCTACGGGGCCAAGAAGGGCATGCCCATGCAGCTGCTAAATGCCGTCATTGATGTCAATGCCGTGCAGTACAAGCAGGTGATGACTCGCCTCGCTAAGCACTTCCCCAACCTAGATGCGGTGCGAGTCGCGGTCTTGGGCCTGGCCTTTAAGCCCGGTACTGACGACATGCGCGAGTCGCCCGCCATCCCCATCGTGCAGGAGCTGCTGGCGGGGTCGGCCAAGGTCAAAGCCTTTGACCCCGTGGCTACCCACGAAGCCCAGAAGATCTTTGAAAACCAGCCGATTCAGTACTGCGACACCCTGGCCGAGACCGTTCAGGATGTGGATGTGGTGCTGCTGCTCACTCGCTGGAACGACTTCAAAGCTCTGCCGGAACTGCTGCAGGGGGTTGCTAACCCGCCTCTGGTGATTGACGGCCGCCGCATGCTCGACAAGACAGCCTTTGCTCGCTACGAGGGCATCGGCCTCTAGAGTTTAGGTGATGCCTGAAGGCGTCACCTAAACCCAGAATTGGTAGTGCCCTAGTAAGGGTTACAGGTACCGGGTCAGGTTGACTCGGTACCGTTCTTTTTTAGTGACGGCGATGTCGCCAATCTCAAGTCTTCCCTTGCCGCGGATGGCCACAAGATCTCCAGTCGACAGGGGGTGGCTGGCCTGAGTAATGGGCTTCCAATTGACCCGCACATCGCCGCTGGTAATCAAATCGGCCATTTTGCTGCGCGACATGCCAAAGCCGGCCGAGGCGACGGCATCGAGGCGCAGAGAGGCCTCTACCGTAGTGAGGTCTTTCTTTTGGGGAGCACGCACCCGCAGCTGCTCCCACTCTAGAGGCTGAGTCTTAACCGGAACAGAGCGCACCTGGGTCAGCGACTGGGCCAAAAAATCTGCCAGTTCTGGCACAACGATCGCTTGGGCACCGCGCTCGCCCAGCACAATGATATCGCCGACTTTTTCGCGCTGTAGTCCGGTACCCAGCAGCGACCCCAAAAAATCTCGGTGGTTGGCGGGGTCGAACATGAAGTTGCCGTCGATGGTCAGCAATGATAGGGGGATTTGGCTTTGATCGAGGGGAATGTCGGTGCGGGCGATCGCCAGTCGCTGCCGCTCGGCTTGGGGATAACCACCCCAGGCGAGGCTGTGCACGTCGGTGAGCCGCTGGAGCATGGCGCTAGCCTCAACCTGCTCGGGGGGCGACAGAAAATTAGTGACAACAATCTCCCAGGTTTTAACCGCCTGGTCGGCCTGATCTAAAACGCGGGCCAGGCGATCGCGGTTTTCAGCTGATTTAAGCAGGTCATCTTTGGGCAGCATGGGTGGCGGTAAGTGAGATCAGTAAGCTCCAGTGACCGAACCGTCCTAAAACGTCTTCAGGTCACTGGAGCCGGGTCTGACTCTACCTTACCGAGTTGTAGCCCCAATGGCATGGACCAGAAACCAGAGCGTTAGGGATATCTCAAACTGACGGACATCTCATGCGCCCTGGTTTCTTGAGCCGCAGCTAGTTGGCCATGGCCTCAGTGACCTCTCTACGCTTGGCGTAGATACTTTTCAGGTGGCGCTTTACCGTATTGACGGTGATGTATAGCTCCTTGGCAATATCCTCGTAGCTACGGTTGGCTCGCCGCAGAACCCACACCGCGCGCTCGCGGGGAGTCAGGTTGTACTGCACCGATTCCAGCAGGGCAGACGCATGAGCCGAACGAGTCTTGTTCTCTAGCGAAACAAGTAGGTAAGAGCCCGATGTGGCCGGAAAATCAAGCCACTGCACCCGCACCCGAATTTGATACCCCGACTGAGAGGTCAGCTCCTGGGTGAGCACTAGAGGAATTTCGGGATAGAGTTCGCGGCTCTCCAGCAGATGCTTGCTCATTGTTTTGAGGCAGGGAGGCAGGGAGGCGGCGCTTCCGTCGTCGCTGAGATCGCGGCAAAGGGCTCTGCCCTTTTGGTTACTGTGCACACAGGTGCCAGCTTCAGATAGCACCAAAATGCCGTCTACGAAGCCTTCAAGGACAGCGCTGAGTAAGGGAAGATTGGCCGTTTCCTGGTTAATTTGGGGGGCAACAAAATCAAAATCAGGGAGGGTGGTGGATGAACTCATAGTGACCATGGGGCTACCTGGTTGAAGACACAACAGAGTTAGGGGAGTCATCCGGAAACACAGCTTGTAAAATGGTGTTCTTATGAACTTGCGGTAAAGAGAACCTCACTTCCAAAGGGGGTATCTCCGCACGCATGAGACAGTTTTCTAACTGTTTTTTTAGAAAGCCGATGCAGCGGGGGTAGATGTCTGCTGCTACAAAGCCTCTCAACCTGACAGATACTTCACGTAGATGAAGCGCCAGTCTGGAAAATTTGGATTTTTTTCACGTAAATTTACGGACAACGTTCCTGAAACCGGCCAGCTGGAGCAGACCGATCGCCAGGCCTGAGGGCTGCCCCTGGGTAAAGCCTGGAGCACAGTTGAAAAAATGAGCGCTTGTCTATATTGTTATGGGCGTTCTATCGGGCTAAGGGCATAGCAATAAGCAATGACACGAGCCAACCTACAGCTATTGCGGTGTATACAAAGGAGCCTGGTCGCCGCTGCGATCGCGCTTCCCCTCCTGTCGGCCTCGGTGCGTCTGCCGAGCTATGCCCAATCGCTACCGTCCTCATCTGGTGCGGGGGCAGAGGCGGCCCTCAACCAGGGTCTGGCGCTGATTCTACAGGGTGATGTCGACGGTGCTCTGGCTCAATTTCAGCAGGCCGCAGCCCTGGACCCCAGCCTGGCTGCGGCCCACTACAACATTGGGCTGGCCCTACGCCAAAAAGGACAGCTGCAGGACGCCGCCTCGGCCTTCTGGGCCGCCATTCGAGCCGACCCCCAGTTTGCCCTGGCCTACGCCAATCTGGGTGGTGCCTTGATTGAGGGCAACAACCTCGACCAAGCCGAAGCCTACCTACAGCGGGCCATTGCGATCGAACCAACCCTGGGCAATGCCCACTACAATTTGGGTCTGGTTTACCAGTCTCGGGGCCAGTTTCCGGAGGCGCTGGCGGCCCTGGAGAAAGCTGGACAGTATAGCCCCCAGGCCCCCGAATCGTTTTTGCAGCGAGGTATTATTTACCTCCAGACCGAGCAAAATGCCGAGGCTGAAGCGGTGTTGCAGCAGGCCCTGGCGCTTAACCCCCGCTATGCGCAAGCTCACTACAACTTGGGCATTGCTCGCTTTAACCAGGGCCAAACCGAAACCGCCCTCGACTCATTTCGTACCGCCACCCAAATTGACGGTAGCTATGCCGACGCCTACTATAGTGCCGGGCTGGCGTTTATTCAGCTGGGGCGCTTTGACGAGGCCCGCACCGTGCTGGAGTATGCCAAGAATCTCTACATCACTATGGGTAACCCCACCTGGGCTGCCAAAGCCCAAAACCACCTCAGCCAGCTGTCGGGAAGTTAGTTGAGCTGAGCACTGGGCCGCTACCAGAATTTGAGCTTGCGCGAGGCATACAGGCACATCTGCAGCAAAATCATGCCCTCTTTAAAGTGGGCTATGTTTGAGCTGCCGTAGGTGCGCGGCTGGTAGCGAATGGGCACTTCGACAATGTGCAGGTTGAGTTTGGCCGCCCCAAACAGCAGGTCAAAGTCGCCAAAGGGGTCGAAGTCGCCAAAATAGCTGCGCCCGGCGGCAATGCGCTGGTAATCGCGCCGCCACAGCACCTTGGTACCACAGAGGGTGTCTTTGAGGGGCTGTTCCAGCAAAAACGAGAACAGCAGCGCAAAAATTTTGTTGGCCACGGTGTTGAGCCAGGGCATGGCCGTTTTGGAGCGAGGATAGACCAGCCGTGAGCCATTGGCAAACTCGCCATACCCTGCGGCCAGCACCTCCACGAAGTGGGGCAAATCTTCGGGGGGCACGGTCAAATCGGCATCGAGAATAAGCAGAATGTCGCCGCTCGCTTGATCAAACCCCAGGCGCACCGCATCGGCTTTGCCCCGGCCTTTCTGCTGAAAGGCCTTGAGGGTAAATGGCCCCTGATAGGTCTGCACGAGCTCTTGAATAGTGGCCCAGGTGCGATCGCGGGAGTGACCTTCGACAAAAATAACTTCGGTATGCTCGCCCAGCGGCGGCAGTCGGGCCACGGCGGCGGCAATATTGCCCGCCTCGTTGCGGGCCGGAACGATCACTGAACAGGTGGGCTTAGCTTGGGTCAGGGCCGACTGAGGGCGAGCGACGATAAACGTCGTCAGACACAGGTGCTTGACGACGGGCAGCGGAGCCAGGTAGCGGTTGACCAAACCGGCCACGCCGGGCACAAACTTGGGCCACAGAAACCGACTGCCGCGCTTGAGCGGACGATAGCCCGTAACCGTGAGCAGGTTGGCCATATCGTCGGTGCTCAGCCAGTTTTGAGGCGGCTGAGGCCGACGCTGACCCACGCGCTCGGCCAGCCCCAGCAGCGGCTCCCACAGGTGGTTGTGGAACGTCAGAATAAGGCGAGTCTGGGGCTGGCAAAAAGGCTGTAGCCGCTGTAGAACCGCTTGAATATCGCCCAGGTAGCCCAACACCCCTGACAGCACAATGTAGTCGAACTGCCGGTGCTCTGGAGCTAGCTGGGCGGTATCAAGGGTTTCGGCATCGAGGGTATAGAAGCTGAGGTGGGGGTATTTTTGGCGCGCGATCTCAACGACAGCCGGAGCAAAATCTAGGCCAACGCCCAACGCTGGAGCAGTGGCATGAAGCAAGTTACCCGTACCGCAGCCGACTTCGAGCACGCGACTGCCGGGCGGAATCAAAAACTGATGAAGCCGAGCCAAATCACTGTAGTAGTAGCGATTGCGGCTACTCCAGCGATCCAGCTCGGGAGCAATGCGGTCAAAATAGGCCCGAATATCTTGCTTGAAGTCTTGCTTGGGGGCCTCAAGCAAATCAGAAAAAGGGGCTTTCAGCACGAACGTCTTGGTTTTCTAGTTGGGGACTAGGCAGCGTCTTCCCGCTCAATGTAAAGGAACAGGAAGGCCATCGCCGCGGCGGGAAAAACTAGGCCCACCAGAGGAACCAAAACAGACGGTAAAAAGGCAGCTGGCATAGGAGTCTCACCTTAATAGAAACATCACAGCGTTGAGCATAAGACTACTGCGAATAGGCGATCTATATGTCTATTTTGTTACAAACTTTCTCACTCGGCGGATCGCCCCCAATGCCTACAGTGCGATCGGTGCCTCAGCGGGTTCAGTATCGTCCCGGTGCAGCCGGGTATGCCACCAGGACTGAGTGGCCCGGTCGAGCTTGGCCGTGTAGAGGGTGGTTACAAACGACTGCGCCCCGTAGCCCTGGCCTACAATCTCGACACAGTAGGAGGGCGATTTGCGCGTGGCCATATCGGGCACAAGCCGCTTGCCAATGCGCCGCCAGCTGGGTTCTTTGCCCCGCCACTGCAGGCGACAGCAGGGCCAGGGCAGCTGATCGCGATCGAACAGGCGGCAGCAGGGGCCGACCACCCGGTAGGTAAGGTGCGCCCCAGGGCTTTGAAAAATGTGGCCTGTCGGCCAGGGGTGCTCTGAGGAGGGGGGCAGGGGCGGTATCATAACAGCATGTAACGATGGCCAATGTTGAAGTAGTCTACGGGATTTTTTATGGCTGAGCCAATTACCCCAGCGGTAAGCGATCGCATCTGCAAGCACATGAACAAAGACCACGCCGAAGCGGTGCTGTTCTATGCCACCGCCTACGGCAATCAGCCCGCCGCCACCGCCGCTGAGATGGAATCTATTGACGCCGATGGCATGACCCTAAGCGTTACCGTAGACGGGGCGCAGACTCCCGTGCGGGTGCCCTTCGACCACACTCTGGAGGGGGCCGAGGATGCCCACCACACTCTGGTTGCTATGCTTAAGCAGGCCCATGCCTGAGTCTTCAATACCACTGCCATGAGCGTTTCAATTCAGTTCTTGCCCGACGGCGTCACCGTCGAAGCTGAGGTAGGAGAACCGCTGCTGGCGGTCGCCGATCGCGCCGGGGTGAGCATTCCCACCGGCTGTTTGATGGGGTCGTGCCACGCCTGCGAAGTTGAGCTAGAGGGGCAAGCAGACCCGATTTGTGCCTGCATTTCAGCGGTGCCGCCGGGGCATAAGACGCTAGTGATCAACCTGTACGTAGACCCCACCTGGTAGAGAGCCGGTCCCAGCCGGACTACGCCCAAAACCTCTGACCCAGGGTCAACAGAGAATTAACGGGATCAGCCCTCTCCGGTATGGTCAACGAGCGGCGATCGCGTCCGTCCACTAGCGCCTGCAAATCGCTCCAGGCCTGCTGCTGGACCGCCTCCCAGCTCAAGTGCTGCCGGTAGTGCCGCCACGAGGATAGAGCTAGATTTTGGTAGCCAGCATAGTCGGCCATAGTGGCAGCGATGTACTGGGCATATTCCCTGGCGCTGGCACTAGCGGCAAACGCTTTGCCATTCACCCCGGCCCGCAGCACTGTGGGGATACCCCCCACAGCGGCGGCAACGCAGGGTAGCCCAGCGGCGTTGGCCTCGCTAATCGCCACACCAAAGGTGTCGGCTTTGGTCGGAAAAATCAAAAAGTGGGCATTGCTCAGCAGGTGGGCAAACTGGGCTTCGCCCGTTGGAGTAGCGCGATCGATAAAACCGTGGGGCTTCACGAAATAGGGCAGATCGCCCTCGCTCTGGGGCTGACAGCCCACCACCCATAGCTCGGTTTCTACGCCCTGCTGGTTGAGGGCTTGGGCCACCTCCAGCGCTAGAGGGCCGCCCTTGCGCTGCCAATCGACACCCAAAAACAGCAGCCGACAGGGCTCTGGGGGACGCTGAGCAATGATGGCTTCTATCTCGGCCTCAGACCAATCCTGCGCCCGGCTGGCCCCACGGGGAATAATTCGCAGTTTGTCGGCGGGGAGGTTGTAGAGCGCCATAGCCGACTGGGCCGCCCACTCGGAGGTGAGAATGACGCGATCGCAGCGCTCCAGTGCTGCCTGCTCCACCGTATGCAGCCTACGCCGAGTTTCAGCGCAGAGGTTGCTCAGGTGGGGGTAAAAATCGACCAGGCTGCCCAGCAGGGCGTCGGTCCACAGCACCGTAGGGAGGGAGGTACGCACCTGTGCCAAAGGAATGGCATTTTCAGGGCAGAGCAGCAGGTCAGCCCCAGTTTGGGCTAGCCTGGCATGGATCTGGCGAGCGTAGTAGGGGGCAACCCAGGGTTCGACCGGGCTGTAGTAGCTCTGCCCCCGGCGACGGTAGTACAGCCACTTCAGCCGAGTGATAGGAATTTTAGGTTGGTGCAGCGGGCCTAAAAACGCCAGCTCGGCACCGGCACTCTGCAAGATCTCAGCAATTTTTTGACCGGCTCCATAGAGGCCCAGGTGGCGGCGGGGCCAGGCGGCGCGATCGCGCACATCGTAGGTGGTGGCGTAGGCAATTTTCATTATGAATAAGGGCTGAGCTGTTGCCAGCCCAACCCCGTCAGCGACTGCCCCTAGGGTGCCCATAAAGTAGCCAGACCTCTGCCTTTTTAAGGTTTGCGCAGTTTTACGATTTCCCAGCAAAATCTGGTGTATTAATTGACAAAGATCCAGACCCGCCCTCTGCCCTGGCCACCTCAATGAAGTTTGAGCGCGATATCTTCATTAGCTACACCCACGTTGACAATAAATCCCTGGATCAAGAGCAGGATGGCTGGATTTCGACCTTTCATCGAGGGTTAGAAATTCGCCTGGAGCAGCTGCGCGGCACTCCCATCGACATCTGGCGCGACATCAAGCTCCAGGGCAACGACGCGCTGGATGAGAGCATTTTCAAGCAGTTTCCCAACCTGGCGCTGCTGGTGTCAGTGCTATCGCCCCGCTACATTCAGTCCTCCTGGTGTATGCGCGAGCTGGCCTGCTTTTTAGAATCTGCCACAGCTAGGGGCGGGGTAAATGTAGGCGGCACCACTCGCATCTTCAAAGTGGTCAAGACCTACCTGGAGGCCGAAAAGCACCCCCAGGGGTTGCAAGACCTGCTGGGCTACCAGTTTTTCGATGTCGATGCCGCTGGTCGCCCGCGCGAGTTCAACAAAATCTACGGCCCTGAGGCAGAGCGCAAGTTTTGGGCCAAGCTCGAAGACCTGGCCTACGACATTCACCAGACCCTGCGAATGCTGGAGGCGCTACCCGATGGCGATACGCAGGCAGTTTTGCCCGCCGCCTCTCTCCCTCCTCTGGAAAGCACCCCGGTGGGCACCCCAGCGGGTAAGGTCATCTACCTGGCCGAAACGACCCCCGACCTGAGCGCCGAGCGGGAGAAAGTACGCCGTGAGCTAGAGCAGGCCGGGCACCGGGTACTGCCCGAGCAGCCCTTGCCTAACCCCCCAGACTTTGAGGCCACCGTGTGCGAGCATCTGGCCCAGGCCGCTCTGTCGGTGCACCTGCTGATGCCCTACCCGCCCGTCCCAACAGCGCCCCAGGCTCAAACCCAGGAGCAAATTTATCAGCAGTTGGCCAGGGTGCGCACCCGCGACCAGATTGAGCTGGCCAACCAGTACAACCAGGAGCACCGGGACTTTTCGCGGATTTTGTGGATGCCTCCCAGGGCAGGCCACCCGGAACTCGATGAGTTTGTGCAGGGGTTGCAAAATGAGCCTGACTTTATTAGCACAAACCTGGAGTCGCTGAAGGATATTATTCGCGATCGCCTTGCCAGGCCCCCCGCTCCAATCGTCAATCTACCCCAGGATGGCACCGTACAGATCTACCTCGACTGCGACGAACGCGACCTGGAAGCGCCGGAAATCGAGCCGCTTTACGATTGGCTAGAGCAAAATTTTCAGGTCGTTTTGCCCGACTACGACAACAGCGGGGTAGCCCGTTCAGAGGCCCTCATTAGGCAGTGTGAGGCGGTAATGATTTACTACGGTCAGGCCAGCGGTCTGTGGCTCAAACGTCGCCTGCTGGCGCTCAAAAAGACTCTCTATGGTCGTTCTAAACCATTGCGGGCTAAAGCTGTCTACGTAGCTAACCCCACTAAGTCGAATTTTTCAGACCCCGATGTTCCAATCATCGAAGGCTTCAACGGGTTTCAACCCGACTTGCTAAACGCCTTTCTACAGCAGCTTGCCTAATATGGTGCAACCTTCAACACGATCTAACCCTTTTCCCGGTCTGCGTCCCTTTGAGCTAGACGAAGAACACCTGTTTTTTGGCCGTGAGGGCCAGGCTGATGAGCTGTTGGCTCGGCTCAACCGCACCCGTTTTTTGGCGGTGGTCGGCACCTCGGGCAGCGGCAAATCGTCCCTCGTGCGGGCCGGGTTGCTGCCCTCACTCTACAGCGGGCTGATGCCCAATGCCAGCTCGGGCTGGCGAGTGGCCATCCTGCGACCGGGCCATGCCCCCATGGGCAACCTGGCCGAGGCCCTCAATGAACCAAAGGTGTTTGGCGTAGACGCTGCCGCCGACGATGCCATCATTCGCACGGCCCTCACCGAAAGTACCCTGCGACGTGGTGCCCTGGGTCTGGTCGAAGTAGCCCGACAGGCCCGGATGGAGAACCACGAAAGCCTGCTGGTCGTTGTCGATCAGTTTGAGGAGCTGTTTCGCTTTAAGGCCCAGGCCCAGGGGCATGACCACAGGCTAGCCGTAGAGGACGAGGCAGCCGCTTTTGTAAAACTACTGCTAGGAGCGGTAAATCAGCAGGAAGTGCCGATTTATGTGGTGCTAACCATGCGATCGGACTTTTTGGGCGACTGTGCTCAGTTCCGAGATCTGCCCGAAACCTTAAACAACAGCCAGTATCTCGTCCCTCGGCTAACCCGAGAGCAGTTGAAGCTGGCTATTGAGGGGCCAGTCGCGGTGGGCGGTGCCACCATCACCCCCCGGTTGGTCAACCGTTTGTTAAACGACACGGGAGATAATCCTGACCAGCTGCCAATTTTGCAGCACGCGCTCATGCGCACCTGGGACTACTGGGAAGATCAGCATCAGCCCCAAACGCCAATCGATATTGAGCACTATGAAGCGATCGGCGGAATGGCCAAGGCGCTGTCTCGTCACGCCGATCAAATCTATGAGGGGCTGCCGGACGAGCGATCGCGCCGAATTGCAGAAATCCTGTTTCGGTGCCTGACCACCCGAGGCGTTGATAACCGAGACATTCGTCGGCCCACTCAGCTGGCCGAAATTTGCGCCGTGGCCCATGCAAGCGAAGCAGAGGTTATAGCGGTGATCGATCAGTTCCGTGCCCCCCGCCGATCGTTCTTGATGCCGCCGTTGCAGGCATCGCTGCACGACCAAACCATTATTGATATCTCCCACGAAAGCCTGATGCGAAACTGGGGGCGACTCAAAACCTGGGTCACCTTAGAGGAGCAATCGGCCCAAATCTACAAACGCTTAGCCAAAACGGCTGAACTTCACGCCCGTGGCGAAGCGGGTTACCTACGCGACCCAGAATTAACCATTGGTCTCACCTGGTTGAATGAGCAGCAGCCTAACAAGACCTGGGCCGAGCGCTATGCGCCCAACTTTGATCAAGCCGTTTCTTTTTTAGCAGCTAGCGCTGAGGCTAGAGATATAGAAGTTGCCGAAGCCGAAACGGCGAGAAGACAAAAAATCACTCAGCTAAGAACGTTCTTAGGTGTACTGCTTGGATTGTCTGTATTGTCCATAGCCTTTGCTGGCTTTGCCTTAAATCAGCAAAAGCGAGCTGAAGATCAAGCCAAAGTCGCTGAAACACAGACCAGAATTGCCAATCGTCAGCGCAAAATCGCCGATCGCCAGACCAAAATTGCTAACGAAAAAGCAGTAGAAGCTGACGGAGAAAGAGAACGCGCCGAGCTTAAAACTCTAGAGGCTGAGCAAGAGAAAGAAAACGCGCTGAGAGAAAAGGATGCAGCCGACAAAGCAAAAAATGAGGAAGCTCGACAGCGCGACATTGCCCTACAAGCACTAGATCGGGCGGAAAAGGGAGAAAAGGAAGCAAGAGATCAAAGTCTCAGGGCCGCGCACCAAGCCCTTATAGCCCAAACAGAACGAGACAACGCCACAGCGGCGACCCGATTGGCCCTACAAGAAAAGTCCTACGCTGAATTGCTGAGCATTGAGTCTCAGATTGGCTCTGGGCTTTATTTTCAGGCCATGCTGAACTCCTTGAAAATCATTAAAGAAATCCAGACGCAATCAGATTTTAGCAAGCCTAATCAGATGCTTGCTCTGTCAAGCCTTCGAGAAGCTGTCTATCACGCCAACTCTAGTCTGCCAAACTTTAGAGAAAGAAATAGGCTGAACAACTCCAGCAGCAGTTTAATCTTTAGCCCTGATGGCCAGTCCGTAGTGTCTGGTCATAGCCAAGCGATAGATTTTTGGGATTTTGCTCAGGGCAAAAGCCAACGGTTCTATGGGCCGACTGGGGTAGTCAACTCAATTGCCTATAGCCCCGCAAACGAGAGGAAGATAGCAACAGCTAGCCATGACGGCACCGTTCAAATCTGGAATTTAGAAACCATTGATAGGAATACCCCTCCGATATTAATCAAAGACGGTGAATTGAACCAGGGTAGCGACATTCTCAATGAAGACAATATGCCAACATGGCAAGACTCAGGCTCTGGAATTATAGATACGTTCTTTGACAGCTACAGGTTTAAGGGCAAAGCAGATCAAAGTGTAGTTATTAACCTAATTAGCGACCAATTTGATACCTATCTTATCCTGGTCGATGCAAAAAATAATGTAATTGCCTACAACGATGACAGCTCTGGAACTTTGAATTCTTCAATTACCATTTCTTTGCCAGAGGATGGTGAATATACAATTATTGCTACAGCCCTCTATTCAGAGACTACTGGACAATACAGCCTGTCTGCATTTTCACTTGATGATCCCGAATTATCCTGGAAGCTTCCAGAAAACTATGTTAACAAAATAGTATTTTCACCTAATGGCAACCAGCTTGCTATAGCTGGAGGAAATACTATTAGGATTGTAGACGTATCAAACGAAAGCCTCTCTAAAGCCATTACATCTCAGCCTGAGGTGACAATCGGAGGCCATCTTGCAGCCATCAATGATCTGGAGTTTAGTCCTGATGGCAAATCAATTGTTTCTGCAGGTGAAGACAATACGATCAATGTTTGGGATTTGGCTGCGAATTATCCAACCGAACCACCATTACTTCAAGTTCAGGATAATCTCACTGAAAATGATTCTACTTCGCCGGAAGGGTATCACTATAGAGCTTATCCCATAACCGTTAAAGCTGGCCAAAAAATTAATATTGCCGCAAGCAGTGACTCTTCAGATTTCCCTATTTATGTTACAATTAAAGACTCTGACGGAGCAGTTGCCAGTTCTGAGTATACAGCTCATAGCGAAGTTAACATCCTCTTTAATCCCCTAGAGGACAATAATTATACAATTGTTGTTGAACCTTATTATAGAAATTCTTTCGGCAGCTACACTCTTTCTGCATCTTTAGTGGATGAAGGAAAATCGTCTATTAAAGCTCATAACGGTGGCGTATTTGATATTACTTTTAGCTCAGATGGAAAGTTAATATCTACTGGCGGGGATGGAAGTATACTCAAATGGAATTTGTCGAGTTTGAGGAAAAACTCTAAACTTGTTTCCGAGCTAGTTGGTGAACTAGACAGTAGCGACGTTCTTCTGGATCGTAGCGAAGTCTACTCAGAAAAGGGGGCGTATTATGAGGTACATTCTTTGGTTGGCAAGGCCGGCGACAGGCTTTCGCTTGAACTCTCAAGCAACATATTTGACACATACCTTTATCTTGAAGATCCATCCGGGAAAATAATCGCTGAAGACGACGACGGCTATTTTTCTACCAATTCTTCTCTATCCATATCTTTGCCAGAAGATGGTGAGTATAAAATCATTATTTCGTCTTTTTTTGACAAAACGGAAGGAAATTACTTTTTATCGGTTTTCTCAGCCGAAAATCCAGATTTGGTTGTTGGCAAACACACGGAACTTGTTAACAGTATCAGCATTGACTCGGAAAGTAAGTTATTAGCCTCAGCAAGCAACGACGGCACGATTAAGCTTTGGGATATCAGAAATGGACAAGAGCTTCAAACTCTGATGGGACATTTTGGCAACGTTAAAGATGTCGTTTTTAGTCCAGATGGAGAGAGCTTAGCATCAAGTGGCGAGGATGATACCGTCAAGTTATGGCAGTTAAGTAAAGCTAGAATAGACAGATCACTTTGGCGTAGCCTCGAAGAATTTAATAGTGATTTGCTTATTCCTTTTGGAATTTCTCCTCGAAATACCTGGGAGGTTGTTCAATCTGACTGCCCTTTTGAAAGCCATCAAAATAAGCTAAATGCTATTACACTTGAAATGTCTGATGGGTTATCTTTTGACTTCAAGGGCCATTTTGACAAGATAAGAAACCATAGCTTTAGTATCGGATGCGAAATTATGGCCACCGGATCTGCGGATGGAGTAATTAAGCTTTGGGATGTTCAAAATAGGCGCGAGTTGCAAACACTTTCCAGCCTTTTAAACGACGTTCAAGAGATGTATTTATATTTCAGCCCTGATAATTCAGCACTTATATCTGTTACAGGTTATCTCGATGATGGTCGCTACGAGTCTATCGTTTGGGATTTTGATGCAGAGAGTTTACTTGCCAAGAGCTGTGACTGGCTCAGCTTTTATATGAAGAATCCTGATACTCCACCCGAAGAAAAAGCGCTATGCGAAGGAGTACCATCTGTTGAACCGCTGCCCCTATCGGCGGCACCAAGTTCTTCACAATGATGCATTAGTGAGCTCCAATTCTGGAGCTATAGCCATCACTATACTTGCATTGCCACTTCAAGTAGGGCTCCTTTTTTGCCACAGTTTCCTTTTAAGAAGGGAGAGGTTAGATCAGGCGGATCCAGTAGCGATCGCGCCCCCTGCGCTTCGCCTGATACAACGCCGCATCGGCGGCGGCGATCAAGTCTTCTGGGGCCTGCTCGGCGGTGGGCACCACGCTGGCGATGCCAATGCTGATGGTAAGGTAGTCGCTGATCGGCGATTGGGGGTGAGCCAGTTGTAGGTCGGCAATCTCCTTTTGCAGGGCCTTGGCCACGATTTCGGCTCCGGTGCGGCGGGTGTTGGGCAGCACGACCGCAAACTCTTCGCCGCCGTAGCGGGCCAGCAGATCGGCCGCCCGCTTGACGGCGCGGGTGGCGGCGGCGGCAATGGCGATCAGGGCTTCGTCGCCTTGCTGGTGGCCCAGGCAGTCGTTGTAGGGCTTGAAATAGTCGACATCAAACATAATCAGCGACAGGGGCTGCTGCTCGCGCACCAGGCGCTGCCACTCCTGATGCAGATACTGGTCGAAGCGGCGGCGGTTGGGAATGTGGGTCAGCCCGTCGAGGGTAGCCAGACGTTCTAGCTTTTCGTTAGCGCTCTTGAGGGCCGTCTCCATACCCCTGCGATCGGTGATGTCGATGCAGTTGGTAATCACGCCGTTGACGGTGCCAGTAGCGTCTTGAAAGGGGCTAATCACCACCTGATACCAGCGGCGGACGCCAGCCCGGTCGATGATTTCTTGCTCGCCCTGGTAGGGCCTTTGAGTGTCGATCACCTGCTGGTGAATGCGACGCTGCTGGCTAGCCTCAAAAATGGAGATGTTGGGATTAAAGTCGGTATCAAACCTGCCCACCATGTCGGTGGGAGTGATGCCGTGCAGGGCAGCGCTGGCCCAGTTGGCCATCTGCACGCGGTCTTCGCGGTCTTTAACCACAATAATGCTCGGAATGCTGTCAATCACATTCTGCAAAAACTGCCGCTGGCGAGCGATCTCAGTCTCAGCCTGCTTGCGCTCGGTGATATCGCGCACGATCGCCAACACCTGATTGGGGCCGCTGGGGACAATGCGAGCTTCTTCGTAGTGCCAGTCACCATAAGCGCAAAAGCGGTACTCGTAGACCTGGGGCTGACCGGTCTGCAGGGCCAGCTGAATATAGTGCATGCGCTCTGCGGCCATATCGGCGGGCAGCACCTCAGCCATGGGCTTGCCGATTTGCTCCCTGGGGTCGGCAAGCAAGTTGACTGCGCCAGCATTCATCACATCTAGGCACACGCCATCGCTTGAGAACCGCACCAGCAGGTCAGGTATGGCCTCAAGAATAATCCGCTGAGTGGCCTCAGCCTGGCGCAGGGCGGCGGTGCGATCGGCCACCTGACGCTCTAGGGTCTGGTTGTAGTCAGCCAGCAAGGTTTGGGCCTGTTTGCGGGTGGTGATGTCCTGAAAGGCTGCGATCGCATACTCAACCCCTCCCGCCTGGTCAAAGATCGGGGTGGTGGCCATTTCAATCGGAATCGGCTGGTTGCCCGGACGCAGTTCAATATCGTCGGCCCAGCCGGGCTGCCCCTGGAGCGCCTGGGTAATGGGCAGATCTTGTGTGGGGTAGCGCTGCCCCGTACTGGAGCGGTAGGCAACGCAGGTGGCTTCGAGGCTCAAGGAAGGTACCGAGGGCAGGTCCTCAAGACAGAGCAAAACGCGGGCCTGCTGACTGGCAAATACCATGGTGCCACTGCGATCGTACACGGCGATGCCCAGCGGAATGCCGTCTAAAAACTGCCTCCAGCGCCGCTCGCTGCGCTGCATTTCCTGGTTGAGGTGCTCCAGTTCCGTAAATGAATCTTGGAGTTTGGCCGCCATGGTGTTAAATGCCCAGGCCAGCTGACCCAGCTCATCGGGGCTGTCGACCGGCAGCGGGGTTTGCCAGTTGCCCCGGGCCGCAGCCTGAAGGGCTTGGCGCAGTTGAGCGATGGGCTGCAGCACCCGGTTGACCACCGCCACCCCGACCACTATAGAGCTACCAATTGCCCCAATGCTCAGCAGCGCGATCGCCCAGTTGCCCAGATAAAAGCTTAAAACCCCGAGTAGCCCAACCGCAAAAATGATTTGCAGAACAAACACCGCTGTTAGCACCGTGCTGATAGAGAAGGGCCTCAGCAAACGGCTTAGTGGACGATAGAAAGGGAGTTTTGGCACTGGATTGAGCGGCAGAATTAAGTTAAGCAAAACACCCTACCTTTCTAGAATAAAGCGCCCAAACAGCCCTGAAATACTTGCTGCGCACATGTTTACAGAAAGGGCAGGACTGGGGTTATAGGCCTATCGTAGGAGGTTGGCAGGGGGGTAGCCCGTGATCTTAAGCAGCTACCGCAGCACGTTTCGAGAGTCCGTTCCAGTGATTTAAAGCAGTTGTGAAAGAATTTTAGGGGTTCTAACCCGGCATTTTGGTCTGGCCCCTGGGTTTGGTAGCCCCCCACAGCGGCTGGTTCCAGCCTTCAGCAGCTATAGCGTTGGGCTCGCAACCGCTCGACAGGCTGTTTCAGAGGTGAAGAGCCAGAGTAGCGAGAAATAGACGGTCTGGCGGCTGTATTGCGCAGGCTAAGATGGCTTGCCCGACCATCAGGGTGCGATCGCCCGACTGTTTTGGCCCCACAGTGCTGTGACAGGCCTCTTAGCCTTCCCTTAACCCCAAAATTGGCGATCGCCTGCAATAGTTATGATGGGAGTCTTGGCTCCGATTTATTGGCTCCGACTATAGCGCAACCCTGGTGCCCCAATGTCCAACACCTATGCTCCGACCTCCGCAGATGTTGCCCTGAGGACTGAAAACCTTAGCGTTTACTATGGTTCCAGTCTAGCCGTGCGCGACGTCAACCTGGAGATTCCCCGCAACGAAGTCGTCGCGTTCATTGGCCCCTCCGGCTGCGGTAAGAGCACGGTGCTGCGCTGCTTCAACCGCATGAACGACCTGATCTCATCCTGTCGGGTCGAGGGCACCATTACCTTCCACGGCAGCGATATTTACGGCAAGGGCGTCGATGCCGTCGAGCTGCGCCGCCGCGTCGGCATGGTATTTCAAAAGCCCAACCCATTCCCCAAGTCGATCTACGAAAACATTGCCTGGGGCGCTCGCATCAACGGCTACAAAGGCGACATGGATGAGCTGGTCGAAACCTCGCTGCGCAAAGCCGCCGTGTGGGATGAAGTGAAGGACAAGCTAAAGCAGAGCGGCCTTTCCCTGTCGGGGGGGCAGCAGCAGCGCCTCTGTATTGCCCGCACGATCGCGATTCAGCCCGACATCATTCTCATGGATGAGCCCTGCTCGGCCCTCGACCCGATTTCGACCATCAAAGTCGAGGAGACCATGAAGCAGCTCAAGGAGGACTACACAATTATCATCGTGACCCACAACATGCAGCAGGCCTCGCGGGTGTCTGACCGCACGGCCTTCTACAACGCCGAGGCTACCGACAAGGGTGGCAAAGTTGGCTACCTGGTGGAGTACGACCGAACCGAGGTGATCTTCAACAACCCTCGGGAACAGTTCACCCGCGACTACGTGTCGGGCCGCTTTGGCTAAGTCGGTTTGCCCCAGCAGCATCTAATTGTCAACCCTGTGGTTGTTTTGGTCAATCACAGGGTTCATTGCTTTAAGAACATTAGTTAGGGCTTCCTGAAAAAGGCTAGGAGGCTTGTAGGTTGGAGTGTTCAGAGTGGATCCGAGGTGATAAAGTGCAAGA
>PYER01000390.1 GCA_003017855.1 filamentous cyanobacterium CCT1 | reverse complement strand
GGCGAAAGGCGGGGCAGAGGGTGACCACCCGTTCAGAATTTGTCATGGTGCCGGTTTTCTCGCCCCACTGGGCGGCGGGCAGCAGCAGGTGGGCAAACTCGGCGGTTTCAGTGGGGGAGTAGGCATCCTGGTAGAAGGTGAAGGGCGACTGGCGTAGGGCGGCCTTGGTGCGGTTAAGGTCGGGCAGGCTGACGGCGGGGTTGGTGGCAGCATTCCACAGCAGGCCTACCTGTTGCTGCTCCAGGGCCAGCATCATCTCGCCCACGGCCAGCCCTGGCGTCGCCGAAATTTGCCCGGCGGGCAGGCCCCAAAAGGCCTCGACCTGGCGGCGGTGGTCGGGGTTCTTGACCAGGCGGTAGCCCGGCAGAATGTGCGATAGCCCGCCCGCCTCGCGGCCGCCCATGGCGTTGGGCTGCCCGGTGAGCGAAAACGGCCCCGCCCCCGGACGACCAATGTGGCCGGTCATCAGGTGCAGGTTGATCAAAGCCCGCACCTTGGCGGTACCCTCCGACGACTGGTTTAGCCCCATCGACCACAGCGAGAGCGCGGCTTTGGCCTTTGACCAGTTGCGGGCGGCGGTTTCGAGATCGGCGACGGTAATGCCGCAGCGATCGGCCACAATTTCGGGCTCGTAGTGGCGCAGTACCTCGGTGTAGCCAGCAAAGCCCTGGGTGCAGCCGTCGATAAACTCAGGGTCGATCGCCCCCCAGCGCAGCAGCAGGTGGCCGATGCCGTTGAGCAGGGTAATGTCGGTGCCGGGGCGAATGGCCAGGTGCAGGTCGGCGGCCTTAGCGGTGTCGGTGCGGCGCGGGTCAACCACAATCAGCTTGACGTGGCCGTTGCGCTTGTGGTGCTTGCGCAGCCGGTTAAAGACAATTGGGTGGCACTCGGCGGTGTTGGTGCCGATCAAAAAGGCGCAGTCGGTGGCCTCCAGGTCGGCGTAGCAGCAGGGCGGGCCATCGGAGCCAAAGCTCTGAATGTAGCCCGCCACCGCCGAGGACATGCACAGCCGCGAGTTGGCGTCGAAGTTGTTGGTGCCCAGGCAGCCTTTGACCAGCTTTTGGGCCACGTAGTAATCTTCGGTTTGAAACTGCCCCGAGCCATAGACGCAGATGCCGTCCGGTCCCATCGTGTCGCGCACGGTTTGAATGCGGCTAGCGATCGCATCCAATGCCACATCCCACGACACCCGCTCAAAGGGGGCGTCGAGCGAGGCCCGCAGCATGGGGTACTTGAGCCGATCGCGATCGAGCGACTCGGCCACGGTGGCCCCTTTGACGCACACCATGCCCTGGCTGGAGGGATGGGCGCGATCGCCCCTGGTCTGCCACAGCGGGTTTCCCTGGGCGTCGCGGTTGGTGGGCCGATTGGGCTGGGCCGGAGGTAAGACTTCCAGGCCGCAACCCACGCCGCAGTAGGGACATAAGGTTTTGGCGGGGTCAGTCATAGAGGGGTGGATGAGTGGGAGGGTGGATGGGTAGCGGTCCCTGAGCGGAGTCGTTTGTCCTGTGGACAGGCTTCGCCAACGCGCTAGCGTCTCCCATAGGGAGAAAGGGGGGCCCTGAGCGGAGTCGAAGGGGTGGTCCCTGAGCGGAGTCGAAGGGGTGTGTGACGCGTTTGGGAGTGGCAGTAGGTTTACAATCAGACCCGCTTTAGGAATCTATGATGAAAGCCTGATGTGCGATCTCGCCACTGGCACATCAACTGTGCTACGTTTGCCTCAAATGCAAACTGTGTGTCCTGGGGTCATTGGCCGACAGGACATTTTTTTAATCCGCCGTCACCACTACGCCGTTGCGGGAGGCGCTGGGTGCTTCTCTGGGCTGGGCGCCAAAGTTTTCGATCAGGAGCGATCGCAGCACGACGTGCAGTTCGTCGCAGGGGATGCCCTGCTGCACTTTTTCGCCCAGGTGAGCTTCTTTGCCCACTTTGCCGCCCATGAAGATATCGACCCCCTCCACGGTTTTGCCGTCTTTGCGCACCTTGGTGCCCATCAGGCCAATGTCGGCGACCTGGGGCTGACCGCAGGAGTTGGGGCAGCCCGTCCAGTGAATGCGCACCGGCTGGGTCAGGGTGAGTTCGGCGTCGAGGGCATGGGCCAGCGCCAGCGCCCGCTGCTTGGTTTCGACCAGGGCAAAGTTGCAGAACTGGGAGCCCGTGCAGGAGACCAGCGATCGCGTTAGGGCCGAGGGCGTAATTGAGAATTTCTCCAGCAGCGGCTCCTGGAGCAGCACCGGCAGCCGCGAGTCGGGCACGTTGGGAATGATCACATTCTGCTCCACCGTCAGGCGCAGCTCGCCGCTGCCGTAGACCTCCGCCAGGCGGGCCAGGTCAAACAGGTCGCTGGCCGTCAGCCGCCCCACCGGCACGTGTAGCCCCACGTAGTTGAGTCCCACCTGCTTTTGCGGGTAGACGCCGATGTGGTCGCGCTTGTCCCAGTCCATTTCGTCCTTGGGGGCGGCCGACAGCAGGGGCTGACCGTAGGCCACCTCCACCGCCGCCCGAAAGCGATCCATGCCCCACTCGTCGATCAGCCACATCAGGCGGGCCTTTTGGCGGTTCACCCGCAGGCCGTGGTCGCGGTAGACCTCTAGAATGGCGCGGCACAGCTCAACCACGCTGTTGTCGGGCGCCACCCAGGCGTTTAGCGGTATAGCCGCCTCGCAGCGTCGGGCCGAGAAGAACCCGCCCACCACCACGTTGAAGCCCAGCACGCCCTCCCGGTAGGCGGGCACGAAGGCGATGTCGTTAATTTCGGCGTGAATGGAGTTGTCGCGGCCGCCCTCGATCGCAATGTTGAACTTGCGGGGCAGGTTGGTAAAGGCCGGATTGCCCTCACCGTTGTTGGTGATCATGTCCTGAACTTTGCGCACCAGCCCCTGGGTGTCGATCAACTCGTCGGCGTCGAGGCCCGCCACGGGCGACCCGGTAATGTTGCGCACGTTGTCCATGCCCGACTGCACGGAAGTGAGCCCAGCGGCGTGCATACGGCGAAAAATATCGGGAATATCTTCGAGCAGAATGCCCCGCAGCTGCAGGTTTTGCCGGGTGGTGACATCGGCGCTGCCGTCTTCGCCGTAGCGCTGAATGATCTCGGCCAGGGTGCGGGCCTTGTAGCCCGTGAGCAGCCCGTTGGGCAGGCGCAGGCGCAGCATGAATTTGCCGGGCGTCACTGGGCGAAAGAAGATGCCCAGCCACTTGAGCCGGTGGGTGAGGTCGGTGTCGTCGACGGCTTCCCACCCCATCTGGGCAAACTGCTCTAGCTCGTGTTTGACCAGCAGCCCGTCTTTGTCGGCTTTGAACTGTTCAAACTTGTTGAGTTTGGCGGTGGCCGTTGGGTTGGCCGTGTCGATGGAAGTGGTCACAGGCTACACCGTTGTTGCAAGACGTCTGAGGGATGGTTTGAGGCAGGGTCTTTCCCAAAAGGATCCGGGTTTACCCACAGAAAACCAGTGTGGTTAGCCTAGTCCCGCTCCAGGCAGGTGTTTGTATAGACTCATACGTTTTTGGTGAGTCCATGCAGCCTCCGCAAGAGCTAGCTGCGCGAATCGCATAGCCTACCGTTGGGAAAATTAGGCGCTGCGCCTATGGTGTAGAAGATCGACCTAGGGCGTTGTCAGGAGCGTGGCTGTGTCTGCATTTAATGAGTTTTTGCCCAATTCAGCCGCCGCGACCGGGGCTACCATCGCCGGGCTCTGCACAGGAGACTTTCACGATCGCTGGGATCAGGCCCGGCAGGTAGCCCACCTGGGCGAGGCGGCCCTAGCCGACCTGCTGGCCATTTTGAAGGATGAGGACGGCGACTGGGAGGCCCGCTGGTTTGCCGCCCGCGCCCTGGGCGAACTCAACCATCCCCAGGTGGTGCCCGCCCTGATCGCCACCTTTGCCGCCACCACCGACGACGATCTGCGCCAGGCGGTGGCAGCGGCCCTGACCCAGATTGGCCCGCCCGCGATCGCCGCCCTAGGGAC
>PYER01000389.1 GCA_003017855.1 filamentous cyanobacterium CCT1 | reverse complement strand
GCCTAACACATGCAAGTCGAGGGGCATCGGGGAAAAGCTTGCTTTTCCGCCAGCGACCGGCGCACGGGTGCGGAACGCGTATGGAACCTGCCCCTGTCAGGGGAATAGCCCAGGGAAACTTGGATTAATGCCCCATGGTACCGTTATATCGCATGATATTACGGTTAAAGATTTATCGGACAGGGATGGCCATGCGTACCATTAGTTAGTTGGTGGGGTAACGGCTCACCAAGGCAGCGATGGTTAGGGGCCCTGAGAGGGGGATCCCCCACACTGGTACTGAGACACGGACCAGACTCCTACGGGAGGCAGCAGTGAGGAATATTGGACAATGGGCGGGAGCCTGATCCAGCCATGCCGCGTGCAGGATGACGGCCCTATGGGTTGTAAACTGCTTTTATACGGGAAGAAACGCGCCCACGTGTGGGCGTTTGACGGTACCGTAAGAATAAGGACCGGCTAACTCCGTGCCAGCAGCCGCGGTAATACGGAGGGTCCGAGCGTTATCCGGAATCATTGGGTTTAAAGGGTCCGTAGGCGGGCCTGTAAGTCAGGGGTGAAAGTTTGTGGCTCAACCATAAAATTGCCTTTGATACTGCAGGTCTTGAGTCATGGTGGGGTTGCCGGAACATGTGGTGTAGCGGTGAAATGCATAGATATCACATAGAACACCGATCGCGAAGGCAGGTGACCAACCATGTACTGACGCTGATGGACGAAAGCGTGGGTAGCGAACGGGATTAGATACCCCGGTAGTCCACGCCGTAAACGATGGATACTAGCTGTGGGGACTTCGGTCTCCGTGGCCAAGCGAAAGTGATAAGTATCCCACCTGGGGAGTACGTTCGCAAGAATGAAACTCAAAGGAATTGACGGGGGCCCGCACAAGCGGTGGAGCATGTGGTTTAATTCGATGATACGCGAGGAACCTTACCAGGGCTTAAATGCAGGCTGCATGGGGTAGAGATACCCCTTTCTTCGGACCGCCTGCAAGGTGCTGCATGGTTGTCGTCAGCTCGTGCCGTGAGGTGTCAGGTTAAGTCCTATAACGAGCGCAACCCCTACCGTTAGTTGCCAGCATGTCAAGATGGGGACTCTAACGGGACTGCCGGTGCAAACCGTGAGGAAGGTGGGGACGACGTCAAATCATCACGGCCCTTACGTCCTGGGCTACACACGTGCTACAATGGCCGGTACAGAGGGAAGCCACCCCGCAAGGGGGCGCGGATCTACAAAACCGGTCACAGTTCGGATCGGGGTCTGCAACTCGACCCCGTGAAGCTGGAATCGCTAGTAATCGGATATCAGCCATGATCCGGTGAATACGTTCCCGGGCCTTGTACACACCGCCCGTCAAGCCATGGAAGCCGGGAGTGCCTGAAGTCCGTCACCGCAAGGAGCGGCCTAGGGCAAAATCGGTAACTAGGGCTAAGTCGTAACAAGGTAGCCGTACCGGAAGGTGCGGCTGGAACACCTCCTTTCTAGAGAAAGAGACGTCCGGAAAGACCTTGTCCCGCACGAGATGGATTTTATCCCTGCGCTGTCGTTTATGATATGTTACAAATACTGGCAATAGGCCAAGACAGTCTCATAGCTCAGCTGGTTAGAGCGCTACACTGATAATGTAGAGGTCGGCAGTTCGAGTCTGCCTGAGACTACAAGTCGAGAGCGGACGAGAAGTTCACCCCGAGCGGAGACGAGGGGAGTCTGCCTGGGACTACGATGAAACGTTCATTGAGGAATATTGAAGGAAATTTTAGAAGTTGAGTGATTATCACGTAATGGTGAGCACGTTATCAAAACCGTTAACTGTTAACTGATAACTGCCGACTGAAACGGGGGATTAGCTCAGCTGGCTAGAGCGCCTGCCTTGCACGCAGGAGGTCATCGGTTCGACTCCGATATTCTCCACGAGTCCCGTTGGGGACATAGGTTCATTGACATATTGGGACGGAGCGCGACGGTACTTTACCGTTGGCGTGAAGTCAAAAAGAAGAAACACGAAGTAGAATAGAACAATTAAGGATTACGAGAGGGCGTCCCATATTTATATGGGATGCGACAAGCAAAAGAAGGGCGTATGGGGGATGCCTAGGCTCTCAGAGGCGACGAAGGACGTGATAAGCTGCGAAAAACCGCGGGGAGCTGCACATGAGCATTGATCCGCGGGTATCCGAATGGGGCAACCCGGCTGGTTGAAGGCCAGTCATGCCGTAAGGCAGGCGAACCCGCCGAACTGAAACATCTAAGTAGGCGGAGGAAGAGAAAACAAGAGTGATTCCGAGAGTAGTGGCGAGCGAAATCGGATCGGCCCAAACCGTTGTTGTTTCGGCAATGACGGGGTTGTAGGACCACAATGTTCTTTGCGCGACGAACCGGAAGCAGTTGGAAAGCTGCACGATATGGGTGACAGTCCCGTACGGGCAAGGAGCGTTAAAGATAGTGGTATCCTGAGTAGCGCGGGGCACGTGAAACCCTGTGTGAATCCGGCGGGACCATCCGCCAAGGCTAAATACTCCTGGGAGACCGATAGTGAACCAGTACCGTGAGGGAAAGGTGAAAAGAACCGTGAACAACGGAGTGAAACAGACCCTGAAACCATACGCCTACAAGCGGTCGGAGTCCCGATTTATCGGGATGACGGCGTGCCTTTTGCATAATGAGCCTACGAGTTACTTTTACCGGCAAGGTTAAGCACTTATGGTGCGCAGCCGTAGCGAAAGCGAGTCTGAACAGGGCGCTTTAGTCGGTAGTAGTAGACGCGAAACCGTGCGATCTACCCATGGGCAGGTTGAAGCTGTGGTAACACATAGTGGAGGACCGAACCCGTTGACGTTGAAAAGTCTTGGGATGACCTGTGGGTAGGGGTGAAAGGCCAATCAAGCTCGGAAATAGCTCGTACTCCCCGAAATGCATTTAGGTGCAGCGTTGATATAGTTACATAGAGGTAGAGCTACTGATTGGATGCGGGGGCTTCACCGCCTACCAATTCCTGACAAACTCCGAATGCTATGTAATGATTATCAGCAGTGAGGGCATGGGTGCTAAGGTCCATGTCCGAGAGGGAAAGAACCCGGACCATCAGCTAAGGTCCCCAAATATGTGCTAAGTTGACAAAACGCGGTGGGACTGCTTAGACAGCCAGGATGTTGGCTTGGAAGCAGCCATTCATTTAAAGAGTGCGTAACAGCTCACTGGTCGAGCGGTCCCGCATGGATAATGATCGGGCATAAGCACATTACCGAAGCTATGGCATCGAAAGATGGGTAGGGGAGCATTCTGTTCGGCGCCGAAGGTGCACTGTGAGGTGTGCTGGAGCGTACAGAAACGAAAATGTAGGCATAAGTAACGATAATGCGGGCGAGAAACCCGCACGCCGAAAGACCAAGGTTTCCCCGGCCATGCTAATCAGCCGGGGGTCAGTCGGGACCTAACACGAACCCGGAAGGGGCAGTGGATGGACAAGCGGTTAATATTCCGCTACCCGCATATCACCAAAAGTGACGGGGCAGTTTAGTTGGTGCGTGCTGACGGAATAGCACGTTGAAGCGCAAGCGATAGTACGACAAGGCCACGGCCGCGTCGATAATCCAGCGGCACTGCCTCCAAGAAAAGCGAGATATGCGGCCCGTACCGTAAACCGACACAGGTGGTCGGGATGAGAATTCTAAGGCGCTCGAGAGATTCATGGTTAAGGAACTAGGCAAAATGGACGCGTAACTTCGGGAGAAGCGTCGCTCCCCTCCGGGGGAGCCGCAGTGAATAGGCCCAGGCGACTGTTTATCAAAAACACAGGGCTCTGCCAAATCGAAAGATGACGTATAGGGCCTGACACCTGCCCGGTGCCGGAAGGTTAAAGGGAGATGTCAGCCGCAAGGTGAAGCATTGAACTGAAGCCCCGGTAAACGGCGGCCGTAACTATAACGGTCCTAAGGTAGCGAAATTCCTTGTCGGGTAAGTTCCGACCTGCACGAATGG
>PYER01000388.1 GCA_003017855.1 filamentous cyanobacterium CCT1 | reverse complement strand
CCCCAGCAGCAGGATCGCGATCAGGCCCAGACTAACCAGGCTATTTATACACCGAACTAGCAGACAGCTGCCCCTTTTGACCTTGCTCCCAGGTCCATCGATAGCGGTCGTTCTATACCAGTCATCCATCACAGCAATGTCGGAAACGCGTTCTAGAAGCCTACCCGAAACCAGATCGCCTATAGTGATAGTAGACATAAGCATAAATACATAACGACAAAGGGAACAGACCGCCATGGCAAGCGATGAGATGTCTCCGGTGCCCGGCCAGGGAAGCCTTTCTGACCGGGAGCTACAGATCGTAGAGCTAGTGGCATCGGGGTTAACCAACCAGGAAATTTCCGAGAAGCTTGAAATTAGCAAGCGCACCGTAGACAACCACATCAGCAATATTTTGACGAAAACGGCGACCGGCAATCGGGTGGCGCTGTTCCGGTGGGCGTTGCAGTCGGGTAAGGTCTGTATCGACGAGGTCAACTGCTGCATGCTGCCCGAGGCCAAACCCGAAAGCCAGGAGGCCTAGGGCGTGTCCTCTATTCTCGCTACATTCCTTTTCCCGTCAGCTTTGCCACGCTTGACCAAAAAAAGGCGAGGGGCTGTAACCGCTGATTCTTGGGCTATCAGCAGTGGATTGATGACAGCCCCTAGGGCACCAGGCCTCAGGCCCAACACAGGCTATGATGGGGATTCTGTTTGCCCACCAAGAGCGCTGTCCAGCCATGGAGCCCATTCAATCTCTGCCCGGAACTGAAGATATTTTGCCGAAGGCGCAGTTTGTGGGCCAGGACCTCAAGGTGGCCGATATTCACACCTGGCAGCGGGTTGAGGCGACGGCACGCGAAATTTTTGCTCGGGCCGCCTACCGCGAAATTCGCACCCCCAGCTTTGAGGCCACGGCCCTGTTTGAGCGGGGCATTGGCGAAGCCACCGATGTGGTGGGCAAGGAGATGTACAGCTTTACAGATAAGGGCGATCGCAGCTGTACCCTGCGCCCTGAGGGCACCGCCGGGGTGGTGCGGGCCTACGTGCAGCACAGCCTCTACGCCCAGGGTGGCGTGCAGCGGCTCTGGTACACCGGCCCCATGTTTCGCTACGAGCGCCCTCAAAAAGGTCGCCAGCGGCAGTTTCACCAGGTTGGCGTCGAGGTATTGGGCAGCGCCGACCCCCGCGCCGATGTCGAAGTGATCGCCCTGGCCACCGATATCCTTCAAGCCCTGGGCCTGAAGAATTTGACCTTTTACCTGAACTCGGTGGGCGACAGGGGCGATCGCGCCCGCTACCGCGAAGCCCTGGTCAGCTACCTAACACCCTACGCTGCCGATCTGGATACCGATTCGCGCGATCGGCTCAGCCGCAACCCCCTCCGCATTCTCGACAGCAAAGACGAGAAGACCCAGGCCATCACCGCCGATGCGCCCAGTATTTTGGACTATCTCGGGCCTGACTCCAAGCGCCACTTTGACCAGGTGCTAGCTCAGCTCACCGGCCTCGGCATCAGCTTCGAACTCAACCCGCGCCTGGTGCGGGGGCTCGACTACTACACTCACACTGCCTTTGAAATTCAGTCCCAGGATCTCGGCGCCCAGGCGACGGTTTGCGGCGGCGGCCGCTACGACGGTCTGGTAGAAGAACTGGGCGGCCCAGCCACCCCGGCGGTGGGCTGGGCAATCGGCCTGGAGCGCCTCACCCTGCTGCTCGAAACCCTCCGGCAGGCAACGACCGCCGCCCCCGATCTTTACCTGGTCTCCCGGGGCGAGCAGGCCGAGGCCAACGCCCTACAGCTGGCCCAAAAACTGCGGCATCGGGGTCTGGCCGTCGAGCTTGACCTCAGCGGCTCGGCCTTTGGCAAGCAGTTTAAGCGGGCCGATCGCAGCGGTGCAGCCGCCTGCCTGATTGTGGGCGACGACGAAGCTGCCCAGGGCACCGTGCAGATCAAGTGGTTGGTCTCCGGCGACCAAACCAGCCTATCCCAGGCCGCGCTGCTCAGCGATATCGACGGGTTTTTGCAGCAGATTCAGAGCGCTCGCATTTAGCCCATCCCCGTCGAGCAGGGAGCAATCGAGCACGCAGAAAGCTCAGTTTAGCGGCTCGGCCAATTCTGGTGGGCAATTCTCAGCGCGAATACGGTTCGTCTGGCCAAGCTCTAGTTAATGAGGTTGGAAACGGGGTTGCGCGATCGCGATCTGTATCACCCCTGAGACTCTGGGATCCCGCTCAGAGGGGAGAGCACATGCCTCCAAGATTTCGTTACAATCTTTTACACTGACAGAATATCCCTTGTTCAACAAATAATTTACCGCTGGTCGTATGCCTGACACCATCACAAAACTGGCTTACCAAGCCTTCCAACAGGGTAAGAGTTACTTTGGGCTGGCCCACAAAACCGTCACTACGCAGGTTATGAAGACGGTCAACCCGCCCAAAAACATTCAGACCAGGCCTCTGGAGGTCAAAGATCTCCAACTGCTCCAGCAGCGTATGAGTACCCTGCTGGAGCGCGACTGGCAAGATGCCGAGGCCGGGGTTTACCCCAAAGAACTGCTGTTCGACAATCCCTGGGACGACTTCTTTCGGTTTTACCCGCTGGTGTGCCTCGATCTGCCCAACATTTGGGAGCGGCTCAACAAGCGCGACTACCACACCTTCACCGATGACGTTGATACCGCAGGGTATCCCAAGTACTACCTGCAAAACTTTCACCACCAGACCAACGGCTACCTGAGCGACCTGTCGGCGAACCTGTACGACCTGCAGGTAGAAATTCTCTTCAACGGTACTGCCGACCCCATGCGGCGACGCATTCTAGCCCCCCTGAAGCAGGGCCTAACAGCGGCTGGCACTACCGAAGGGGCCAAGGTGCTGGACGTGGCCTGCGGCACCGGGCGCACGCTAAGCATGATTCGCGAGGCGCTGCCCAAGGCCTCGCTGTACGGGGTGGATCTGTCGCCGACCTACCTGCGCAAGGCCAACGAAACCCTGAGCGCTAAGCCCGGCGTGCTGCCGCAGCTGATTCAGGCCAACGGCGAGAGTCTGCCCTTTGTCGACAACTACTTCGACGGCGTGGTGAGCGTTTTCCTGTTCCACGAGCTACCGGCAGCGGCGCGACAGAACGTGATCAACGAGATGTACCGGGTCGTGAAGCCCCGCGGCACTGTCGTGCTGTGCGACTCCATTCAGCGAATTGACTCGCCTGAGTTTGAGGTAGCCATGGAGAACTTTCCGGTGATGTTCCATGAGCCCTACTACCGCCACTACACCACCGACGACCTCAACCTGCGCCTGAGCGATGCGGGCTTTGAGGAAGTCAGCAACCAGGTCCACTTCATGAGCAAGTACTGGGTGGCCGGCAAACCAGCCGCCGCCTAGGCACCTCATGCCCTGCCCTCGTTCCAATGCTCGGCATTGGATGCTCGCCGGAGGCTCTGCCTCCTAACCTGGTCAACAGAGCACCACCACCAGGTTGCCCCGCTGCAGCTAGGTTACCCGTGTGGAGCCTATCACTCAGATTGACATCGAGATACCGCACTGGCGCCATCTCTACAGCACCAAAAGTCAACCGCCTCCGGTTAACAACTGGGGGCGGTTGTTTTGCACATACTCAAGGAATCTGCCAGAGATAGAGCACCGAGTCTTCTTCCGATGGCTCCAGGCGCAGGGTGAGGCTTGGCGGCCAGTCGCCCATGTCAAACATGTGCGAGACAATGCGGCTACCCGATCGCAGCTGAGTTTGCAGACGCGATCGCAGCCGCAGATTCAGGTGCGGCAGCAGGTAGATCAGCACCACCGTGGCGTCGCGCAGATCGCTCTCAAACAGGTTGCCCTGGATGAATTCCAGGCGATCATCTACCCCAGCCTGGCGGGCGCGATCGCGGGCCTGGGCCAAAAGTGCTGGATCGACGTCAATGCCCACCCCCTGCACACCATAGTCGAGGGCCGACTGGATCAGCAGCCGACCGTCACCGCAGCCCAGGTCGTAGACCACATCGTCAG
>PYER01000070.1 GCA_003017855.1 filamentous cyanobacterium CCT1 | reverse complement strand
ATCTGGCTGAGACTCAACGTTTTGCAAAGGGGTTGTCATGGATACCTACTTAACCTGCTGCGACGCCCTACCAACATAGCCCCTGTTACGACGTGCCACTGTAGCCTCAGCACAGGTTTACGACCAAAAAGCAGGCTAGGGCTAGATTCAACCGTCCTTAGAGCAGGACCGGAGCCAACCCTGAAGCCCTGCCAAATCTTCGCAGCAGGTTGATGTGTTAATCAATATTAAGCGAATTTTACCCTGATTTTTCCCCCTAAGCGATAGGATCGAGCCACTTATATCAGTGGATCTACGCCTTACAGGCCGATGGGCGCGGGTTGGTCATGCTGCACTCAGCTGAGGCCAGCCGCCCAGGCTGTTTCAGGAGCGCCACTGCCCCACGACAGCCCCGCATCTTTAAACTCTAGAGACAGAACTACTATGCCTGCACTTATTCCTATTATTTTGGCCGGGGGCAAAGGCGAACGGTTTTGGCCCGTCAGTCGCCTGGCCCGCCCCAAGCAGTTTTTGTGCTTGGACGGCAGCGATCGCAGCCTGCTGCAGGCCACCGCTGACCGCCTGCTGCCCTTAGCCGAGGGCTGGGAGAATATGTGGGTGATTACCGCATCCCACCTGGCCGATCGCGTGCGCGAGCAGCTGCCCGAACTGCCCGAGGCCAACCTGCTGGTCGAGCCAGTGGGGCGCGACACCGCCCCGGCGGTGGCCTGGGGCACCCTAGAGGTAGCCCAGCGCTACGGCGACGATGCCCTGGTGGGCTTCTTTCCGGCTGACCACTGGATTGCCGATCAAGACGCCTTTTGCCAAACGCTACAAACGGCAGCAGAACTAGCGGGCCAGGGGGCGATCGCAACCCTGGGCATTTCGCCCACCTACCCGGCCACGGGCTATGGCTACATCGAGCAGGGCCAGGCCACCGGCACCTACGGTGCGCTCAGCGCCTACACCGTCAGCCGCTTCACCGAAAAACCCGACGCCCCCACCGCCCAAACCTTTATCGACAGCGGACGCTTCAGCTGGAACAGCGGCATGTTTGTCTTCCCGGCTGGCGTTATGATCGATGAGCTCAAAACCCACGCCCCCAACTTGATGCAGGCGCTAATCGCCCAAGGGGTAGATGCTTACCCCGGCCTTGAGAAGCTCAGCATTGACTATGCCGTCATGGAGCACACCGATCGCGCCCAGGTGATGCCCGTCACCTTTGGCTGGGACGACCTGGGCGACTGGAACGCCGTTGAGCGCCTGCTGAAGCAGCCCGGCGATCAAAACGTGGATCTCGCTACCCACATCGCCCTCGATACCGCTGGCAGCATTGTCTACTCGGCTGACCCCGACGAAGTAGTCGTCACCATTGGCCTCGAGGACGTGGTGATTGTGCGCGACGGCAACGCTACCCTGATTGTGCGCAAAGACCGCACCCAGGACATCAAGGCCGCCGTCAAGCAACTTGGCGCTGAAGACCGCTTTCAGCACCTGCTGTAGCCGGGCCGCAACGCACTGCTGATCTCCATCCCAATACCTGCATCGATATGCGCACCAGGGGATGGAGATCAGCTTCGGGATCCTCAGCCTCTACGTCAGAACGCGCCCAGGTTGGACAACGGTTGATATAATTTCGGGATCAGTCGTTTATACCTGCGCTATGCTGCGGAACTCTGTGGCGTGCGGCAGCTTTGAGCCATGCATCCAACCATTGACGACATTGACTTCCAGGCCCGCCAGGGAAGTGTAGCCGCCATCATTCAAATTTTGAATGAGCACTTTGCGGAGGACGGCATTCGCACCCGCGCCATTCAAGACAGCGGCATTCTTCAGCTATTAGTCGAAGCACCCAGCGCCGATGCCCTGCCCCGAGAGGCCGTGGTCGATCAGGTCCGCCAGGTACTGGAGACGATTAGCCCCCGGGGCATTAGCCGCGTCAATATCAACAGCCGCATCGTGCAGGAGCAGCAGCTGCTGTGGCTCGACGAGATTAAGCGCGACCCCGAAAACAGCCTGCTGTGGTCAGAACCAATCGTGCTCAAGCGCCCTAACCCGGCGGCTCGCCTGTGGCGCGACCTGCGTGCCCCCCGCCAGCGCAATCCCTTTTTAGACGACGTCTACAAGAAAAAGCCGACCAGCAGCCGCAGTGCCTTCTGGCGCGGCATTATTGGCGGAGCCAGTTTGGCCCTGCTGCTGCTGCTGGTGGGATGGGCCACCAAAGACTGGCTGGGGGTCGATCTGCGGCTGGGCGCCCAGAGCGACAGCCCCACCGAAGCCGAGCCAACCGCTGCCCCAGCCGCCCCAGCGGGGCAAGACCCCTTTGTGCTGGCCGTACGCATTGCTCAACAGTCGGTGGAAGACGGCAAATCGGCTACCACCGCCGCCGAATGGCTAGACCTGGCCGTGCGCTGGCAGCGGGCAGCCGATCTGATGGCCGAAGTACCGCCCGAGGATGAGCGCTATCCGGTGGCTCAAGATCGGGTGCAGACCTATTCTGACAACAAAGCTATGGCCCTGATGGAAGCCGAAAAGTTCTAGGTTTCTAAGCCTTTTGGCATAGATCTCGGGCGATTCCTCACTTCTATGCAAGACCTAGCCAGGTCGATGCAAAGGGCGCATAATGCCGTGGCTAGCGCCTGGGGAGATTTGTTATATCAGAGCTATAGAAGCTCTGTATATTGCTATGTCTACTTTAAAGTCCTCGCAGTCCGCCTCTGCCCCCTCTACCTCCGCTCGCAACGCCCTCGAAAACCGCGAAGACTTTAGCCTCTGGGCCGAAGCTGTTAAGCAGCAAATGCTAGAAGCCCTGCAAAAGCGCCAGCGCAGCTAGAGCAACAGTAAAGTATCTAGACGACAGCCCCATTCTGGTGCCCAAGCGGAGCTAGGGCGTCATAGCTTTACGGTTCCGCCGCTCTTTTTAAGGAGGCAGAGCCTTCGATGAGCATTCCACTGCAGAGCATTGGAACGAGGGAATTAATCATTACTCAGCCATAAAGAGCTGCCAGCCCCGGCCTCGGTAGCCGTAGGCAGCCTGCTCTGGGTGAAAAATTTCCGCCAAAATTTCTAAAGAGTCAACCAGGCGAGGGCCGGGACGGTTGAAATACTGATTGCCATCGGTCAGGTAGACTCGCCCCGTTTGCACCGTTTTGAGCTGCGACCACTGGGGGTGAGCCGTCAGCGCTGCACTTTCGCGTCGGGTGACGGCCAGGTCATAGCCGCAGGGCATGATTACAATCACCTCTGGGTCGGCGGCAACCAGCTCTTCCCAGGTGAGCCAGGGGGAGTGTTTGCCCACTTCGCCAAAGAGCGATTTGCCGCCAGCCAGAGCCACCAGTTCGGGCACCCAGTTGCCAGCGGCCATCAGCGGCTCGGTCCACTCAATGCAGGCGACGGTAGGAGATGGGAAATGGGCGGTGCGATCGCAGCAAATTTGCACCCGCTGCTTGAGCCCGGCTAAAACAGACTCCACCTGAGGCCGCCCTGACTCCCCCAGCAGTACTGTTCCAACGTTATAGATATCGTTCCAAACGTCGGTCAGGCGGTTGGGTGAAAGCGAAATGAGCTGCGGCTGGCTTTGGGTAAGCTCGGCCACAGCCGCTTCTACCTCGCCCAGGCTAACGGCGCAGACTTCGCACTGGGCCTGGGTGATGATGTGGGTGGGCTGTAGCGCCTCTAGCATTTCGATATCGACCTGGTAAACGCTGAGGGCTGAGGTGAGCAGGTCGCTCACCCGTTGGTGGATTTCGCCGCTGCTGCCCTCGGGGTTGAACTTGGGCGCGGTGCAAACGGGCAACGCTTTGACGGCGGGCGGAAAGTCGCACTCATGGCTGCGGCCCACCAGGAATTTCTCTAAGCCCAGGCTACAGACAATCTCAGTGGCGCTGGGGATGAGGGAGATGATGCGGAGGGGCGGTTGGGTCATGGTAGATGCCGGTTTAACGTTTAGGCTCATCAGAGCAAAGCTGCGGGGTGCGATCGCCACACTGCTGTGCCAGTTTAGCGATCGCAGGCCTGCAATTAACGATCTGAGCCTTCAGATCGTTAAACTGCTGTGCCAGTTTTGCCATACTGCTGTGCCACATTAACGATCGCAGGGCTGCAATTAGCGATCTGAGCCTCTAGATCATTAATCTGCTGTGCCAGTTTAGCGATCGCAGGGCGCAGATCGTTAAACCAAAGCATTAGATTGCTTTGCAACGCTGCGCGAACGCTAATGGCTCTTCTACATTGGCGATCGCAGGGCGCAGATTACAAATAGGGGCGATCAGGTACCGGGTTCCTGGTGCTGTTGCCCAAAATCAGGCCACGCGCAAAGGAACCCGGTACCTCTGACAACGCGCCTCACTCAATCAGTACGGTTTTGGTGAGAATCGCCATCCACAGTTCGACTCCGCTCACTGCTGGCGTCTCAACTCCGCTCGACGACCGCGGCATCCCCTCCAGGGAGGCTGCGCCAGCAGATTCGGTCGCTGAGCGGAGTCGAAGCGACTGGGTTGCATCATCTATCGCTGTGCCCGGCGGCGCGGGGATGGGGTCGCTCCAGTCGTTGGGGTCGGCGTAGCCGAGGGCGTGGAGGATTTTGATGGTGCGATCTATGCCTGCAAGGCTGCCAAAGAGCATGTGGCGCACCTTCTCGGGGTTTAGGGACCGGGTCCCTTGGCCTTGGCCGCCAATCCCTGGTGGTAGCGGCAGGGACCCGGTCCCTGGGTTGGTCTCTTGGTTGTCGCTGGCTTCTGGCTCTTGATATTCAAACATCGGTTCTGTTTCCTTTGGTGATGGGAAGAAAACAGAACGCGAAAACCCTAGCCACCCGCAGCGCAATTGCAAACTGAGGGGGCTAGGGTACCATGGGCCTAGCCTCGCAATCTGCTTCGGAGACTTGCGGGGTTAGCTGTCTGTTGGTGCCGCAAACACCTTCAGACAGCGCCAAGATTTTCGAGTTCTGCAAGACCACCGCTCTGCTCGAACGGCTTAACGTAAAAGAGTAATGGTACAAAAGCTCCCAGTCAACCGTAGAGCGAAAGATTTGGGGTAAGGGGGGATGTTGTGCGATCGCAGGCTATCGACAAGAGAGCGTTATACTAAATTTCTATACTTAATGACCCCCATAGGGAAATCAGGCTTACAGGTTTCCCCTAATCACCTGTAAGGGAATATTAGGACGACACATTTTCATTTAAACACTGTATAAGGAGTATCAGGAGGAAAGTTTCTCTCAAGTTGCGAGTTAGCCTATTCACAATTCTAAAGTCGTGTATTTAATGTAAAGAATATTTGACTGACATCAATTATGGCTTTTGTGAAAGATATAAGAATTGCAGATAATGCAGCCCCAGCTGCACCTACATCTCGTGTTGTTGCTCAACGTCTTGGCAAGTCACTTAGAGAAAGATTTCAAGACTTTATACATAAACGCGAATGCGATCCCTCCCAGAGGGATTATGGTGTGAAAATGGCTAGTAGAGCTATAGCTGCGTTTTCAATATATAACTTAGCTGTAGTAGATGATGTCACGGCTGGACAGAGTGTATGTGATAGCTCTGAAGACGGTGGCATTGATGCTATATGCGTAAATCATAGTGAGAAAAGAGTTGTAGTAGTTCAATCAAAATTCAACCAACAAGGTAATAGCACTTGGACAAAAGAAAATTTCCTTTCGTTTAAAGATGCATGCGAAAAACTCCAGCTAGAAGAATATTCGCGATTTGATCAAATTTTGCAACGAATGTCTAGTGACATAGAAATAGGTCTTGAATCGCAAGATTATAAATTTTTGTTTGTAATGGCACACACGGGAAAGCGTGGCGCTGCCGAAGTAATTCTAAGTGATATGCAAAAGTGGCAAGACGAACTGAATTTAGCAGCTCTTGCTCCTGAAAACACTCCGCAAGACGATCTTCCATTTCAAGTTCATCTTGTATCTGCTGAAGACTTAACAGAATGGCTACAAGCTGGAACGCATGTCAACATTGATCTTGATGATGTTGAAATAGAAAGTTATGGACAAAAAGATGAGCCATATCTAGCAGTTTACGGGCAAATTAGTGGTGACCAGATACTAGATTGGTGGGAAGCACACGGAACCCGTTTATTTGATAAAAACATAAGAAATCTACTAGGGAATACAGACGTAAATGAGTCTATTGGAAATACTGCTGTCAACAATCCAGAAATGTTCTGGTATTATAACAATGGAATCACGGTGTTGGTTTCAGAGATATCGCCGCATCGTCGTAATTCTAGCAGAGATACTTCGAGAGGTATATTTAATTTTTTGAATGCGAGTGTCATTAATGGCGCTCAAACAGTTAGTACAATTGGTCAAATATCTAAAGCCATTTCTGAAGATAATAGAAATGATCTTGAACAGATAAAAATCCCTGCAAGATTTATAAAGGTTGCCAATGTTGACAATGCAGAAGTTGCTGCGGCCATCACTAAAGCAAATAACCATCAAAATAGAGTGTTAGGAAGAGACTTCGCATCGCAACACTCGGAACAATTAAGAATATCAAAAGAACTTGCTGTAGAGAACTACCAATACCAACTGTTAAGAACAGATGATCAATATATTCATTTTGATGCAAGCACTATAGATTTAGATGAGGCACTTGATGGTCTAGCGTGCTTGACCATGTCGGCATCTATTATTGCTACATTGAAAGATAAAAGAGGACGATTTTTCGAAAATTTAGATGGTCACTTGTATAAAAGTGTGTTCAACCCTACAGTTTCAGGCATTAAGGTTATCAATGCTGTTGTCCACCTTCGTGTAATTGAGCGACTTATAGATTCTAAGCTAAGCACAACAGATAGAAGTACTTATAGAAAACGTCACCTCATTATCACTCATGCAAACAGAGTCATAACAGCTCTTCTATTAAATAAAGTGAGCGACTTAGCAACTGCCACAGAGTTAATTTCACCGAACGAAGAACTTTTATCTAGCAAGCTTGACTCAATTATTGATGCAGCCGAGCAATACTTTGAAAGGAACTACACAAATGCTTATCCAGCAAGATTCTTTGGAAACGTTGAAAAGGTCAATGAGATACTCAAAGTATTGAGTAATATGCTGTGAAACTGATAATGCTAAGAGCGATCGCAGATCTCCTGTAGGTTGGGTTGATGAAGGAAACCCAACAAGCTCGAAAGGTCTTGACTCCCAAACCATTGTGTCTTGAAGGGTGATATCTCCATCAGCTCCCCAGTCACTCTGACTGAATGGTTACGTCGTTTTTCTAGGTGTTGGGTTTCGCCGGCTCAACCCAACTACTTACTGCTCAACGTTAGCACCGAGGCAAATACTCTAAAAAAACGGCACAAGACCGAGGAGAGCTATAATCTTAGGCAAGTGATTTTCTATCCAGAGTCATGACTACAGTAGCCATTCTGCCTATCTCCGGTGCTGACGGCGAAAAATCCTACCGAGCGATCGCAGGGGATAAGCATTCTGTGGGGAAAACTGCTGGGCAAGCTTTAGATGCTTTAACTGCCCAGCTTGACGAAATGGAATTTGGCGCGCTACTAGTCATTCAAAGTTTCCAACCTGATTCCTTTTTTAGTGAGGAACAGCAGGAACGGCTATCGGAATTGATGGAATCTTGGCGATCAGCCCGAGATCAAGGTTTGGCACTGCCGCCAGAACAACAAGTAGAACTAGACAGCCTGGTTGAACTCGAATTGCGAGCAGCAACAGCCCGTACTGCGGCTTTCATGCAACAGGGCAATTCATGAATCCTTATTACACGGAGGTCGCCCAGAGAGCGAGCCATCGTTGTGAATATTGCAAGGCTCCCGAAGTAGTTTTCAATTTTCCATTTGAGATAGAACATATTGTTCCCCTATCTCGACAAGGTTCAAATGATGAAGCCAATCTAGCCCTTGCTTGTCGTTCATGTAATCTTCGTAAGGGTAATCGTATCAGTGGGGAGTCTTTCCGCGCTAAGGCACAAGTTCGTCTCTTTCACCCACGAAAGGATCTATGGAGTGAGCATTTCCAGGTAATTCTCGAATCGGGTGAAATTTTAGGTGCAACTATGATTGGCGAGGTTACTGTGGAGTATTTGGCAATGAATAGTTCTGCTCAAGTGGCAGCACGACAGTTATGGATTCGCTTAGGGATGTTTCCATAGCCGCACAATATAACAATTGCAGTAGATCGGATTTCAGAGCCGTTTGAGTGAGAAGCAAAGACTTTGGCAACTGCTGACTGCAACCGTTAAGACAAAACACAATGTTGACGAGCGAAGTGCTAGGGAGTCAGTGATGACGGATAGTAAACCTCACAAAACGGGCCAATGTAGGTGTGGGCAGGTTCAGTTTGAAATCAGCGCAGAACCGCTGATGACGATGGCGTGCCACTGTACCGGGTGCCAGCAAATGACCGCCAGCGCCTTTAGTTTGAGCACACTTTACCCCAGCAGCGGGTTCAGGGTAACGCAAGGTGAACCTGCGATCGGCGGACTGCACGGCGCAACGCGTCATTATTTTTGTGCCCACTGCATGAGCTGGCTATTCACGCGCCCTGAGGGCATGGATGACTTCGTCAACGTGCGATCGACGATGCTGGAGGATGCCCAATCGTACCGCCCATTCATTGAGACCTATACAGACGAAAAGCTGCTGTGGACAACAACCCCTGCCGTCCACAGCTTTGAAAAGTTTCCACAGCCAGAAGATTTTCCGGCGTTGCTCGCTGAGTTTGCCAAACAACGTAATTAGGTTACATCCGTAGGGTGGGTTAGGCGGCACCTTACCCCGCCATCAATAGTTGACTTGTCGCACTGCCGTAACCCACCGCCCACCCATAGCAAGATTCTCTATTTGGGTGAGCGGTGGGTCGGGTGACTGGCTACGGTGCAAGGGTGGGCCAACAGCGATGACCCACCCTACGGATAATCAAGACACTATTTAGCGGGGGAGGTTAGCGATCGCCCCCCGTACTCGCCAATATCCGCTCCGTCAGCTTCTCAGGCACCGGGTCGAGGTGGTCGTAGGTCCACTTAAAGAAGCCCACGCCCATGGTCAGCGACCGGAGTTCCAAAATCATGGTCTGCATTTCGGCCTGGGGCAGGTGCCCCGTCACTACATCCCAGCCCGGCCAGTCGGCCTTGGCCTCGTAGCCCAAAATCTGCCCTCGGCGGCCCGTAATCAGCTTCAACACGTTGGAGGTGTAGACGCTGGGCACCGAAATTTCGACCTGAGCAATGGGTTCGAGCAGCGTGGGGTTACAGGCCGCCAGTCCCTCCTGCATGGCGAGGCGCGCCGCCTGCTTAAAGGCGTTGTCAGAGCTATCGACGTTGTGGTACGAGCCATTGGTGAGCGTCACCGCCACATCTACCACCGGAAAGCCCAGCGGTCCGTGGTCGAGGTATTCACGCACCCCGGTTTCGACGCTGGGAATGTACTGCTTGGGCACCACGCCGCCCACGATGGTGTCGCTAAAGGCAAAGCCATCGCCGCGCGGCAGCGGCTGAATGGAGAGGTACACATCGCCAAACTGGCCGTGGCCGCCGCTCTGGTGCTTGTAGCGCCCGTGCACAGCGTCTTTGGCCTGGCGAATGGTCTCTTTGTAGGGCACCTGGGGCAGGTGGGTGGCCATGGGCAGGTTGTACTTGCGGCCCAGGCGATCGATCGCCAGCTTCAGATGCACATCGCCCTGGCCCCAAAGAATCACCTCGTGGGTATCGCCGTGCTGCTCCCAGAAAAGAGAAGGGTCTTCTTCGAGCAGCTTGGTGAGGGCGGCGCTGAGCTTGACCTCGTCGCTGCGCTTGGCGGGGGTAATCGCCAGGGCGTAGACCGGGTCGATAACCGGCGCTTTGGGCAGCAGGGTGTCGGGGTTGCCTTGGAGAGTGAGGGTATCGCCCGTCTGGGCACCGTCCAGACGGGCAACGGCGACAATGCGACCGGCCTCGGCCCGGCTGAGGCTGCTCTGCTGGGTACCCATCAGGTCGTAGAGGCCGCCCATGCGATCGCCATTCAAGCTATCGCCATCCTTCAGCTCACCGCACCACACCCGCACCAGCGACAGCTTGCCGCCCTGGGGGGTGTAGTAGGTTTTGAGCACCTGGGCCAGGGTGTCGTCGTCGCAGGATATGCCTCTGCGATCGCAGGTAATGCTGGGTTCAGGCGCTTCTTTCACCAGCGCGTCGAGTAGAGGCCGCACGCCGTAGTCGGCCAGGGCGACGCCAATAAACACGGGCACAATCAGGTCGGCCCCCAGCTCCATTTTCAGGTCGCGAACAATTTCGTCTTCGGGAGGGGTAATGTCCTCCAGCAGTTCTTCGAGCAAGTGGTCGTCGTAGTCGGCCAGGGTTTCGAGCATTTCGGCGCGGGCGGCCTGCTCCTCTGCCTGAAGCGAAGGGGGCAGCGGCACAGGGTCGGCAGGGGCACCGGGATGGTAGTGAAAGGCTTGCTCAGTCACCAGGTCGATGAAGCCCACCAGATCCTGATTTTGGCGAATTGGATACTGCTGCGGAATTACCGGGCGAGAGGAGACCTGGCGCAGGGCGGCCAGCACCTCGGCAAAGGTACCGTTGGCGCGATCGAGCTTGTTGATCCAAATCAGGTGCGGAATTTCCCAGGTGTCGAGAAACTGCAGCAGGGGCGAGAGGGTGAGCACTTTGTTGGGGTCGGCTTCGCAGACTACGATCGCCGCATCGACCCCCATCAGGGCGTGGTTGGTTTCCTGCTGTAGCTCAACCGAGCCAGGGCAATCGACAAACGTAAAACAAATGCCGCCGTACTCAGTACTGGCGGCATTTAATTCGACGGTCATGGCGCGGGCGCGGGCCTCCGGGGAGCTATCGCCGAGGGTGTTGCCCTCATCGACGCTGCCCTTGCGGGTTATGGCTCCAGTCACCGAGAGAATGCTTTCTAATAAGGTTGTCTTACCGCTGGAGTAAGCACCCACCAGCGCCACATTGCGCCGGCCTGAAAGGACGTTTTGGGTCATCATAAACTCCTTGCCATGTAGCGATGGCATGTAGGGAAAGGCCCACAAAATGCAGGCTGGACGAGCTTGATGTGAAGCGACTCAGCTGTGTCTAATCTCAGGTTAACCCGACCCTAAACCCTTGCTTAACCAGGTTCTAGAAAGTTCACCAGTTGAAGTTTTGTGGTGAACTTTATCGTCGGTTTTGTCGGTGTGTAACGGTACATTTAGAGTAACCGTCCCCTAAGCGGAGTCGTAGGCTTTGCCGCCCCTAAGGGGCTAGGGGATATCTCGGGTAAGTTTTGGCTTCGACTTCGCTCAGCCAGCATAGAGTAACCGTCCCCTGAGCGGAGTCGAAGGGGATATCTCGGGTAGGTTCTGGCTTTCTCCCTTTGGGAGACGCAGAGCGAACGACTTCGCTCAGCCAGCATAATTTTAGGGACGGTTACCATTTAGAGGGGCACCTCGGCGATATCGGCGATCGCAGGCAAGACCGTTCCCCCGCCGATCCCAAATCGTTCAGCCCACCGCTGACAGCGCACCGCATAGGAGCAATCGGCACAGTGGCCCTGCTCTGGATTGACTTGAGGCAGATCGCCGCCGGGGGTGAGCAGCACCGTGAGCTGGTCGGTCAACCGCCGCAGATCGGCCTCGGTGCGCTGATGCTCGGCCTCGCTGTAGGCGATCGCAATGCTGCTGGGCGGTTCAGCGTGGGCTGCCGCATTGGGAGGAGCGACAAACCAGTAGGTCATCGAAACCTGCTCTGGGGCCAAATCGCTGGTTTCGACCAACAGATAGAGGTACAGTCGAGTTTGCCAATGTTTGGCTAGCTGCGCCTGCTTGGGCGGATGCTGGTAGGTCTTCCAATCAATGATCTGGCCCCGGTTCGGCTCTAGCAGCAGCAGATCGTAGATGGCGGTCAGGAGGTAGCCGTTGAAGGCCAGGGTGCGGCGATGCTCGCTCTGGCGAAAGCGATCGCCCTGGGCCGCAAACAGCTCCGGTGCCGCAGCCAGCAACCCCTGTACCGCCGTATCTAGTGCCGCATCTTCTCTGAGAAAGCCCTCAATGGGCAGGCCCAGTTCCCGCTGCTGCATCACCAGGTGAAACTGCGTGCCCCACCGCTGTCGCTCCAGCATTTCCGGATCTGTAGGCACTGGCACTTGCTCCAGGTAGCCATACTGATAGCGCCGGGGACAAATTTCTAGCTGACGCAGGTGGCTCTGGGTGAGGGTAAGCATGGGGAAGGGGTGCAAGGTACAAGGTTTAGGGTTCAAGGTGTTGCTTCCGGCCCTGCACCTTACACCTTAAACCCTGCACCCGTGCTTCATCAGCCCCTTAAGGCGCTGCCCTAAACCGTTGCCAGCAGCTTGTCAACGTTCTTGGCCGTCTCAAAGAAATAGGCGGCATTTTCTTCCGGGGTGCCGGGCAAAATGCCGTGGCCCAGGTTGAGAATGTGGCCCCGGTTGCCCGCTTTTTGAATGGTGTCGAGAATGCGATCGCGGATCAGCGCCTGGGAACCAAACAAAATCGCCGGGTCAATGTTGCCCTGCACACCAATGCTGGGCCCCAAACGGCGGCGGGCCTCCGCCATATCCACCGTCCAGTCGACGCTGACGATGTCGACGCCTGACTCGCCCATCAGGTCAAACACTCCGGCGCTGCCACTGATGTAGAGAATCAGCGGGGTATCGGGGTGGGTCTGCTTCACCTGCTGCACCACCCGCTGCTGGTAGGGCAGCGCAAAGGTGCGGTAGTCCATGGGGCTAAGCTGCCCGGCCCAGGAGTCAAACAGCTGCACCACCTGAGCACCGCAGTCAATCTGGTAGCGCACGTACTGGGCGATATTGTCGGCCAGCTTGCCCAGCAGGGTGTGCAGCATAGCGGGTTCGCTAAAGGCCATGCCCTTGATGTTGGTGTAGCTCTTCGAAGTCTTGCCCTCCACGGCGTAGGCCGCCAGCGTCCAGGGCGAGCCCACAAAGCCCAGCACCGCCGCGTCGTTGCCCACTTCCTGCCGCAGGGTTTGCAGAATGGTGCGAATGTAGGGCAGTGCTGTCTCGGGGTCAAGCTCATGCACCGCGTCGATTTGCGCCTGGGTGCGGATGGGCGGGTCGATGATGGGCCCCTTGCTCTCGACGATGTCGAAGGGAATGCCCATGCCCGGCAGCGGCGTCAAAATATCCGAGAACATGATCACCCCGTCGGGGCGAAAGGCGCGCCAGGGCTGCAGCGAGATCTCGATCGCCAGGTCGGCATTTTCGGAGCGATCGCGAAAGGACGGATATTTATCGCGCAGGTCGCGGTAAACCTTCATATAGCGTCCGGCCTGGCGCATCATCCACACGGGGGGACGCTCTAGCACCTCGTGGCGGGCGGCGCGGAGCAACAAAGGGACCTGGTTCACTGCGGTCATGGAAGGCGTCACCAATTTTTTACAGAACAGCGGTTTATCAAGGACAGCGTTATATAAGCGCCCGTTCGAAAGTGAACTTAAAGCGTAACCGTTAGCTTATCACTCTGTGATGCTCTCTAATTCTTACGGGAAAAGGGGTTCAGCACTTTTTCTCTCGCAACATTTGTACACAAAATCTCTACGAGTTTTCCTTATCCATACAAAGCTGGTTGTAAATCTCCTCTGCAGTCAGCGCATTGAGCAGAATGCTAACCCTCCTGGCAATCTCATAAGCGTTGTTCTGCGGAGTCACGATGATGCCCCCATGCTCCCGACCAGCTTCTACGTAGCTCACATGCAATCGTTCAAAATCAACGCGGTTGTGGGTCAGAATACATCGGTTGACTGACGCAGCATAGGCTAACTGCTGGTCGTCAGACTGGCCTGACATCTCCGCTTTCAGAGTGGTTAGAACATCAAATCCTCGACTGCTCAGCAGAATACTAACTAGATAGGCCACATCCTCATCGGTGTAAAGCGATGTAAAGACTTTCATTCTGAGCTAAGGGCTCCGCGAATTGCAGGATGAAGCAACTCGTCAGGAATTTGATTGCGCTCTACGTAGTTGTCAACCTCATCCCTGTTATCCAGGTAAAAACTTAGAGCGTCAAATACCTGGGCTAGGGTAAGTTGCGGATACTGGGTTGGGATTTCTTCAGGCGGAATTCCCAGTCGCCACAGACCTACGATCGCCCTTACCGAGATGCGTGTTGTCGCGATCGTTGGTTCACCACTGAGAATATTCGGATTGCGCGTTACATACCGAGTTACGGTAACCGCCATAGATTTGCTCAATCTTTCTAGGTAAGCAAGAGATTTACTGTCTGACAGGACTGTCTCGTCTGCCCTAGTCAGACAGTAGCCAGTTGATTCGACTGTGAATCCTTTATCTAAAAGCTAATTCAAAGCTACCTGCCTATTGTAGAGCTGTCCACTGTACTCATAAGACACTCCTAGGACAGCTCTATCGAGTATGAGGTTGGAAAGGGGCTGGCGGTAGTCCGCTTTGGTCAGCATTTGTCCTAGAAAAAGGAACGCTTCGTTTTAGAATTTAAAGACTGTGACAATTCGGCAAACCGCAAATTATCCCCATGGACATTGTGAACTTTTTTGAAACCCTGGCTGGCAAGTGGTTTTCTCAGCGCACCACCCACAACCTGGCTGGGCAGAGTTCTCAAGCGGGGCAGTCTAATCTGGTGATTGAGTTTTTGCCCGCCACCGATAGCGATCTGGCGGCGGCCTGTGCGCCCCTGAGCCATGACCCCGACCAAATTGCCTGCGGCCTGCGCGTTCACCAGGACAGCCAGATCGACGGGCAACCGCAAAAAATGCAAAGCACTGCCCTCATGGTGATTTTTGCCCCCACAGAAGCAGGGGAGGGAGTACTAGTGCAGACCACTGGGTCGTCGGCCCTAGAGGGACGTTACCGAGTCGAAGATGAGATCCTCTCCATTACCACCCCTACCGAGACCGGACAGGTAGAAGAACGCCTGTGGTTTGTGAACCCTAACCTGCGTATGCGTACCAGCGTGGTCAAAGTCGGTGATACCGAACAAATAGCGTCGTTTTGCTCCGAGATTCGGATGGGGGTCAGCAAACCCGCTACCTGACCACTGCCGTCACAATGGTCGTAATGGTAGCGGTCGCCAGCAAACCAAAAGCGAGGTTTACCACCCACTGCGAAGCCTGCTGATAGGCCGCAAAGCGAATGTTGAGTTCCTTGGTTTCCTCGGTCAGCTTCTGAATGGCTTCGCTGTTGCGCTCTACCAGGGCTTCGATGCGATCGAGGCGATCTGTACTGGCGGCCATGGACTGCTCTCCCTTACCTACTGCAATTATTGCCCAAAACCCAAAGAAAAATCCCCCGGTTGTAAGCGGGGGACTTATGGTGCTGGCTCTGGTTTTCTGGTTTAAGACTTCCGATGCGATGGGTGATGGCGGTCTACTAATCGGTGTGATTCATCTATCAGCGGCTGCACCTGTGTAGGTTTGTTATGGCGTGGGCAGCTGGTCTGGATGACTGGGCTGCGGGCTGGGGAGGGGTCTGATCATCAGTTCGTTGCCTTTGCGACCCAGCACGGCTACCAGGTCACCGGGCTGAAAGTCGACCCCCGGTTCGACCGGAATGGCAGTCCAGTAGGTGGCCTCATACTTGACTTGGTAGCGGGAGCCGGGACGTAGCACGTCGGCCACCTCGGCGGTGTAGTCAGACCAAGTGCCTTCGAAAACCTGCACCTGATCGTCGTCTTGTCCCCACGGCACGTGCTCGACAGGGCCTGGCTCTAGAGGAAATTCATCGGGCTCGGGTTGGACTGGGGAGAAGTTTGTCATGGCGATCGCACCTCAGTGCTAAAAAGATATGGGCAAGAAACCGGGGATGATCTGTGGCTCATGATCGATGGCTCATGCCCTGAGGTCTCCCCAACGTTTACCGGTTGCACAGTTAAAATGCCACCAGCAATCATCACCATTTATGATGAACCAATTGCGACGGCTGTGGCACTGTCGTGGAATGTGAGGATAGTGATTGGCTATGGCAGGGTCTCAAATTGAACAGTGGCAGGAGCCAGAACTCCAGGTCAGTGAGGCGGTTGAGGAGGCCGCAACGGCGGCGGCGATTACGCTAGCGCCTGCGCCTACGCCGCTGCCTCGCCCTCGCTGGCAACGGCGGCTCGCGATCGCCGCTGGCATTGTTGCCCTGGGCGGGTTAGGTGCCCTGCTGTGGTTGTTCTTTGGTCGTACACCGCCCCGTCCCCACGTGCTTGACCTGTCGCCCTCCCAGAGTGAATATGCGACAGTCGAGGCCGAGTTGCCCCGGTTGAGCTGGCAGGTCAGCCATCCCCGCCAGGTCGAGACCATGCTTTTGCGCGGCTACGCCCCCGATGGCACTCTGATTTATGGGCCTGAAACCTACGACTTATCTGAGGGGCTGCCCGTCGGCCTGCTGCCCTACTGCAACCAGACCAGACGGCTGCTGACCTGTCGCGAGGTGCCTCTAGAACTGCGCGAGCCGGGTCAATACCGCTTTGAGCTCACCCTGCTGCCCGATATAGCGCTTAACCTGCCCCCGGTGGTGGCTGAGAGCAGCCTGGTTACAGTGGCCGACCTGCCCCAACCCACCGTGGTCGAGCTTGCTCCCGACCAGGTAATTTATTCCGAAGCAGGCACTCAGGTTGGGGCTAACACGGTCGACATGGCCCCCGCCGTCACCGAGGCTGGCATTGGCGTCAGCTGGATTGTCGCCAACCCCGAAACCCTGCAAGATCTGCTGCTGGTGGTCAAACGGCCCGATGGTGCCACCCTGGGAGGCCGCCGCTTTACCCTGCGCGACCCAGAAAATCCATCCCTGGTGGCGCTGCCCGACGCGCTACAACCCTTCTGCCAGCTGCAAGACCGTCTGATCTGTCAGGGCGTGCCCACCGGCATGCTTGAGGTGGGTCAGTACCAGTTTGAGCTGACTCCGGTGCCGGTTAACCTAGGCGATCGCGAGCTGCCCACCGCCAAGCAGAGCGAGGTCGTCACTATCGAACCGCGTCCGGTGCGCATCGCCTCATTCACCATCAACGGGCGCGAGGCCCAGCCCAAGTACCTGGTACCCGTTGAGCCAGGTCAGCAGATTCCCGGGTTTCAGGTGGCCTGGCGGGTAGAAGGCGGCTCAACCGCCAAAGTCGAGCTGCTGCCCTCCCCCGGCACCGTGGGCCTGCAGGGGGCACTGTCGATGCCCCTGAGCCCGGCGGGCACCACCACCGTCACCCTGCGGGTAACCGACGGTCAAAACCCGCCCCTGGTGCGGGCCGTTACCTTTGAAACCTTTAACCCCCGGCCTAACCAACCCGTGATTATCAACCAGGGTGGCAGTGGTGATTCCAGCGGCAGCGCAGGCGCGACCGCTCCTCAGCCTGCGGCCCCGACCCAGCCCCGCGACCCGCTGGGCGACAGCATGCGCGATCGCGATTCATCCACCGATCAACCCCTATCCGACCTGCAGACCCGCCCCCCCGAAGACCTGGATTTGACGTTTTAGAGCAGTATTCAGCCTGGGCGGGATTATGATAGCAAGAGATCTTGACGCGGTAGACTACAGCGCGGCACTGCGATCGCTGATGGCAAACGTCGGCCTGACCAGCTATCGATCGCTGAGCCGTGCCAGCGACGTTCCTCGCTCGGCCATTGATGCCCTGCGACGGGGTCAGGTCGGTCGGCTAAAAGTATCCATGCTGCAGTGCCTCAGTCAGACACTAGAGATGCCGCTGGAGGAGCTGGTGGCTAAATTTAGCTCCTCTGCACCATCCCCAGAAGCAACCAGCGATGAAATTGAGGCCATCAGCCAAATTAAGGCCCTGCGACAGGAGTGCGATCGCCTTCAAACCCAGCTCGCCACCCAGGCCGAGACTATGCGCCAGCAGGTGCAGCAGCAGGCGATCGCCCAGCTAGAACCCTGGCTGGTGCAGTGGCCCACCGCCGTCCACGCCGCTCAGCAAAAGCCCGACCTGCCTGCCCAAAAACTAGTTCCGCTGGTGCGGCCCGTAGAAGCTCTGGTGCAGCAGTGGGGCCTTATCCAAATTGACTCGGTCGGGGCTGAGGTGCCCTTTGACCCCCAGATTCACCAGCCCAAAGCAGGCAACCCTGCGCCGGGGCAGCCAGTACGAGTTAGCCATGTGGGCTACCGGCAGGGCGATCGCCTGCTGTATAGAGCCAAGGTTAGCCCGATCCAGCCCTAGGCGTTGGGTTTCCTCAGTTGGTGCCTGCCCACAGCATTTTTCATGCCCGCTTTAAAATTTCCATAAAGTTTTAGATTTGCCTTCGATTTTTTACGGAATTTGGGCCTCAGCGTGGGAATCTTATGCGTGGGTGAGTCAAAACCGGGCAAGCCCAGCTTACGTTGCTATACAGAACTCCACTTTCTAGCCGAACTACTTATATCTGAAAAGCTCCTGGCCCTCGGGCCGGGAGCTTTTCGTTCGGGCAAAGCAGTTTTGGATTTTAGATTGGGATTTTGGATTCTCCCCCTTACCTCACCTTCCTCATCCACCCATCCACCCATCCACCCTCCTACCCATCCACTCCCCTACTCCTCCCGCTCCGGCTTCAGCAGCGGAAAGGCAATCACATCGCGAATGCTGGGGCTATCGGTGAGCAGCATGACCAAGCGATCGATGCCAATGCCCTCGCCACAGGTAGGCGGCATGCCGTGCTCCAGGGCAATCAAAAAGTCTTCGTCGACCCCGGTGGCTTCCAAATCGCCCGCCGCCTTGCGGGCCGCCTGCAGTTCAAACCGCTGGCGCTGGTCGATGGGGTCGGTCAACTCAGAAAAGCCGTTGGCGGTCTCACGACCCGCCACAAATAGCTCAAAGCGTTCTACCACCCCAGGCTTGCTGCGGTGGGGCTTTGAGAGCGGGGAGATTTCTACCGGGTGGTCGATCAAAAATGTGGGCTGAATCAGCGTCGCCTCGATCTTTTCCTCAAAGACTTCATTCAGCAGCTTGCCTACCGAGTCACACTTGTCTAAGCCAGGCAGGTTCAGGTCTTCGACCGCCGCCTTGGCTGCTTCTAGAGTGGCAAACTGGTGAAAATCTAGCCCGGTGTGCTCCTGCACCAGGTCGTGCATCGAGACTCGGCGCCAGGGTGGGGTGAGGTCAATATCGACCCCCTGGTAGGTAATTTTGAGCGTGCCGAGAATATCCTTAGCCAGGGTCGCCACCAGATCTTCGGTCAGCGCCATCAGGTCGTGGTAGTCGGCGTAGGCCTGGTAAAACTCGACGCTGGTGAACTCCGGGTTGTGGCGGGTCGATACCCCCTCGTTGCGAAAAATGCGGCCAATTTCAAACACCTTCTCAAAGCCGCCCACTACCAGCCGTTTCAGGTGCAGCTCAGTGGCAATACGCAGGTACAGATCCATCTCCAGGGTGTTGTGGTAAGTGACGAAGGGGCGTGCCTCAGCCCCCCCGGCCTCGCTCTGCAGTACCGGCGTCTCGATTTCTAAAAAGCCCCTGTCCTCCAGGTAGCGGCGAATGCCTGTGGTAATCAGCGCCCGCTTGCGAAAGGTGTCGCGCACAGTAGGATTGACGATCAGATCGACGTAGCGCTGGCGGTAGCGCTTGGCCACATCGGTCAGCCCGTGCCACTTGTCGGGCAGGGGCAGCAGTGCCTTGGTCAATATGGCGTATTCCTGCACCTTGACCGAGAGTTCGCCCTTTTCGGTGCGCTTGATGGTGCCGCGCACGCCGAGGATATCGCCCACGTCGGTAAGCTGCTTCAGGTGCTCAAAGGCCTGCTCATCGGTGGCGGCCATCGCGTTTTGGATGGTGGTTTTATCTAAATAGAGCTGAATGGTGCCGGTTTCGTCTTGCAGGCTAAAGAAGGCTAGCTTGCCAAACACTCGCCGGGCCAAGATTCTTCCGGCCAGGGAAACCTCAATATCCACCTCTTCCCCGGCTTCCAGGTCAGCATACTTGGCCTGCAGCTCGGCGGTGTTGGTTGTTATGTCCCAGCGATAGGCAAACGGGTTTTGGCCCAGCTGCTTGAGATCTTCGACCTTTTGCAGCCGCGCCGCACGAATGTCTTCAAGGCTGGAGGCGCTTTGGCCAGAACGGTTGGAGTCAGACGACATAGCTAGGGGCAGATGAATGGCATAAAGTCACAAACCCCCATTATAGGGAACCCTGGCCCTCAAACTGCCCATCAATTTGTTCCAAGTAGCGCTCTTTAAAGCGCAATCAGCCTAGCTGCTAACCCCCCGAACGCGAGGGGGCTGAGCAGGCAGGCTGAGGAGGCAAATTGGGATGGTTGGCTAAAAGTAGGCGTAGGAGGAAGCGGTGGCGGCTGCGATCGCGACCAGCCCCTGCCGCACAAACGACAGCAGCAGAAACGCCAGAATTGGGGACAGGTCGATACCGCCCAGGGGAGGAATAATTGAGCGAAACAGGTTTAGATAAGGATCCGTCAGCTGGCTGAGCACCGAGAACGGAGGGCTAAACCAATCCACATTGGGAAACCAGCTCAGTAGAATGCGAACGATCAGCAAGATCGTATAGATCGAGAGAAAAGTTGTGAGGGTTTGTACCAATATGTCCATCTGAGAGCCTCGGCAGTAGTCGTTTCCAACAATACACAGAACATCTTTGTCTGTCAGCTAGTGTAACGGTTTGCTTCGCCCAGAACGTCGCCAACCCGGTAGATTTGCTTAAGAGTTCGCTTAGTCAACGCGAGAGGGGTTTTCCCAAGGGTGCTCAGAGTGGCCGTTGATGCCGCCAAGCTGCTGCCTGACATCGTCGATCGCGTCGTTGAGCTGGGCAATTTTGGCCTCTAGACCCAAACGGGCGGCCTCAATGCTCGCTTCGTCGGTGTCGTCAAACTCGCCAAAGGCCAAGTTGTCACTGTCTTGGGGCAGCGCGGACTTAGCTTTGCGCCCCCCCGACTGAATGCGCGAGGCCGCCAGAGCACCAACAATGCCCCCCAGTGCCCCGCCCACAACGGTACCGAGCAAAAATCCGCCGACAAAGTTGTCTTGCTGACTCATAGATTGCTATCCACCTAACCCAAAGAACCGATGCCTAGGATACTCTATTGTGCCAAAGCCCAGGCCTGACTGCAGCGCACACTCCCGCCTCCATTGTGACGAATTTTGAGCGCAGGTAGAGATAACGGTCACCCTTTCGGTCGCCTGCAACGCTCGTGCATTGACCTAATGACCAGAGTTAGGTGCCAAAGGTGCGATCGCCCGCATCGCCCAAGCCCGGCACAATAAACCCATGCTCGTTGACCGTTTCGTCGATCATAGCCGTGTAGATCGTCACTGTGGGGTAGGCAACCGCTAGCTTTTGCAGCGCTGGCGGTGCCGCCACAATCGAGATGATCCGCACCACGGCGGGGTCAATGCCGCGCTGGGTCAGCTCAGCCATCATGGCCATAATCGTGCCGCCAGTCGCCAGCATGGGTTCGCTAATGATCACTCGCGTCGCTGGGTCCAGCTGGTCGGGCAGCTTGTTGAGGTAGCAGCTGGCCTCCAGAGTCTCTTCGTTGCGGACAAAGCCCACGTGGTACACCGAAGCTAGCGGCAGCAGCGCTTGAATGCCGGGCATCAGCGCCAGCCCGGCCCGCAAAATCGGCACGATCACGGTCGGTACGTCGGGGTTAATAAAGGTAGCGGGAGCCGGGCCCAGGGGCGTATTTACCGTCGTGTCCATGGTTGGCAGCCAGTCGCGCACCGCCTCATAGGTCAGCCAGCGACCCAATTCTTCCATTGCCGAACGAAACAGCGGCCCCGGCGTTTCAGCATCGCGGGCTACCCCCAACCAGTGCTTCACCAGAGGATGCGGCGGAACATAAATGCGCAGTTGGAACGATGACATAACCCGGCTACCACCAAAAAAATCTGCCACATCATAACCTGGAAGCCCTATTCGGCGGTGATATGTCGGCAATTAATAGAGCTTTACGGCTTCCGCTATACGGTCGATTCGGTGTAAAAACCCCGCTTTCACAGGGGTAAGCCACACCTGTATTTAGGCTTTGGTTTTGTCAAGATAGTCATGTCAGCGAAAGGAGATAGCAATGGCAAAGCGATTTTTTGGTAAGCCTTTTATGAACTGGTACCGTAAACTGCTGCGGAACTCGAAATATCGTTGGGTAGTGTTATTTGGCACCCTGGTTTACCTGGTCAGCCCCATTGATATTTCCCCTGATGTATTCCCCATTTTGGGTTGGATTGACGATGGCTTAGTCGCCACGATCGCCATCACTGAGATCGCCCAAATTCTGCTCGATCGCAAGCGCAATTTGCGCCAGGTTGACGAAGCAGTAAGGATGACGGAAGCCGTAGACAATGACGAGCAAGTCATCGATGTCGATTCTGTCGCCGTGATTTAGTACCGAATAAGCTGAGCTGTAGGCACTTTTCTGTGAACACATGACAGCTCGTTTTTGAGATGGTTCAGACAACCTTAATCCCCATTTTTAATTAGGAGAAGCCCCCATGACGAATACTGTGCAAGACCGCGTTAAGACCGAGTGGGAAAAAGCCCAAAAAGAGGGCGGTCAGCGCCTAGAGCGGATTCGCGATATTGTCAAAGCCGCCGCGATCGAAACTCTGGCTGAGCTTAGAGAAGGCTCTGGCGAAATTGAAACTCAGGGCCGCAAAACGCTCGCCGAAATGATTGAGCAGCTCAAAGCCAACGAGGCTGCTGATGCCGCTACCGCTGAGGCTGTCGCCGACGCTGTAGCCGAGGCTGTTCAGGCCGAGACCGACCACACTGAGACGGTCTACACCGAGGCTACCGACGAGGCCACAGCCCCCACCTGGGCTCAAATCTTTGCTGACCTGCGCTACCTGGCCAACGATCGCAAGGTGGACTGGGCTCAGCAGCTGCTCGCCAGCCTGCAAACCCACCTCGATCGCTTCGATGCCGATATGGTCAGCGAGTACGGCGATCGCTACAAGCCATTCCGCACGCTGGTGCGTGGGATGCGCTCCCTGATCGCGATGGCCTACAGCAAAGTTAGCCAGGCCACTGAGCCTAGCGCTCACACCCCCGTCCAGATTGAGGTGATCGAAGTGCTAGATGACACGGAGCCCCGGGGCGACACTCAAGCCTAGGTTTTGAGTTGGTTGTGTGACTAACCATTAGACAAGGCCAAAGCGCTGCGATCGCAGCGCTTTTTTTATTGCGTCAACTAAAATCCTGAGAACAGTAACGAACCTGCAGCATTAACATTGCGCTCTGCGAACCTGTGCAACGTTTCCTGGCAACGGGTTAACGATCCGCTAAGCAGCTTGGTAGAACAATGAAACTAAGGTTGGGTGGCTAGCTCTACCCCTCGGAAATCGTTAACGACCGGCCCCCGGTCCACCGCAACATCCTCACCCTTTGGCGAGTGTTTACCTATGGTTAGCTCTCCTCTCGCCCCGTCGTCTCCCTTTTCTCAGCGCCAGCAGGTGAGCCGACCCGCTGCTGCCGACCCTCAGTTGGCTCTGGCCGTAGCCGACGATAGCTTTTTGCGATCGCTCTTAACAGACAGCCTGCCCGCGATCGCCCATCCTCACGAAATAGGCTCCGTCACCGTCGAGATTGGCGTGCCCCTGCCCAACGCCGCTCAAGGCCGCATGGATGCCGTGCTCACCTTCGAGCACATCAACTGCGTGCTGGCCGGGTCGTACCCCGATGCGCCACCGCTGCCCGACCTCCACAACCACCGCGAGTACCAGGCGATTACCCCCTGCCACTCCGATCTGTCCACCCTGGCTCAAAATGTGTCGCTGGCTGAGGCCGAGGCACTGCTGGCGCGATCGGGCTTTGAGCCAGACGACGTTCAGCACATTCTCAACCTGCCCTCCCAGGGATGGCACAAGTCGTGGTGGTACAGCCTCACCGCCGAGGGATTTCTCACAGTCCCCTTTCAGCGCCACATACGCAGCCGTAGCTACGCCGACGGTACCTGTACCCTACAGTTCAAAGACCACTACGCCCAGCAGCGCCCCGAAGGCTTTCGCAGCCAGCCCCAAAAGCTGCCGGTGGTCGTGCATTCGCCCCAGGTCAGCTTTTGCGACAACCTGGCCCACATTAACCTCAGCCGTCAGGCCCTGGCTACCCCCCAGGCCGTTCTGATTGCCGACGACCTCACAGAGCTAGAGGTGGAGGGCTACATTCGCCAAAACGTTAGCCTCTACCGACAGCGCAGCCTGGAGTATTTGCTCAACGCCAACTGCCGCTCCTGCGGTCAGGCTAAATGCCCGCTTCAGGGGGTAGACTCGTCGCCCGTGCTGGCCTGCAGATCGTTTAAGCCCGTAGACGTAGGGATATAAATTTGCCCCGGCGGCTGTAGCATAACCGGCATTTTGCTCGATGTGGCATGGCGCTGAATTTGCCCCCAGCTCAGGGTTACAGCCCCGCCCGCCAGCAGCAGCCCAAATAGGGCCAGCGAGACCTTTTCCTCCGCAGACCCCATTAAGCCATCCACAGCACCAACGGTGAGCGCCGTGGCCAGCCACGGTTGTTTTCGAAACAGTGCCTTAATGGTCAGTCTCCCAAATTCAGCAATTTAATGACAACAAAGTTTCTCTAGGGGATCCCCCCTGCCCCCCGAAAAAGGAGGTAGCTGAGGAAATAGTTACGGCAAGAAAAGGGGGAATCGAATCTCGTCAGTAGAGCTATTCTTCCCAATCGAGCCAGATTGTTCCGCTACCGCAGCCCCAGCCAGGTGACGATCGCCTGCCCGGTCACTAGCTCAAACAGCACCAGCGCCACAAATCCCAACATGGCGGCACGCCCGTTTAGCCGCTCGGCGTAATCGTTAAAGCCCGCCTTGGAGCGTTCGATGGTGGGGGTAACGGTGGGTTCGAGGTTGGCCATGGGTTCGGGTAATGTCATTTGTTTTCTTAGACTACCCTATGGATTGTTCATTGTGGTACAGAGTGTGACGGCTGCCGCACGCCAGCCAACCGTCACCGACCAGGATGCCTTTAAACCGCATTGGCCGCTCAGCTAGCCCTGTTCAACCAGATTCGCCCCTTACAATAGAAACTCAATCCTCGACCCCCAGAAACCGCTGTGGCAGCCGTCACACTCTGTACCACAATGAAC
>PYER01000387.1 GCA_003017855.1 filamentous cyanobacterium CCT1 | reverse complement strand
AGGTATTAGGTGCCAGGTGAACCTTAAACTTGGTCCCGACACCCGATACCCATCCACCCTCCCACCCATCCACTCCCACTCCCCTAAAACTCCACCGACACCGACCCGATCACCGTAAACGGCTCGCCCGGATTGTAAAACCCCGACTGGATGTATCGCTCATCGAACAGGTTCTGAAAATTCAGCGCGGCCCGCCAGTTTTGCCGTTGGTAGTAAAGGGCGGCATCGACTCGCAGATAGTTCCCCAGGGTAACGCTGGGGATGAAGCCGTCAATGCGATCACCCACGTAAAACATCCCCGCCCCAAAGCCAAGTCCCTGCAAATCTCCCTCCTGAAATTCGTAGGATGTCCACAGGCTGGCAGTATTGTAAGCAGAGTCTTGCAGCCGCAGGCCAATGCGCTCGGGGTCGTTGTCTTCGGTGATGCGGGCATTGGTATAGGCGTAGGAGGCAATCACGTTCCAGCCGGGTAGAATTTCGCCAATCACATCTAGCTCAATACCCTGGCTTCTGGCCCTGCCTGTCGCAACCGAGAAGTCGAGATTATTGGGGTCAGCGGTGGCCAAGTTGGTTTTGGTCAGGTCAAACAGGGCCAGGTTGGCCACCAGTCGCCCCTCCAGAAACTCGCCCCGCACCCCAACTTCGTACTGAGTGCCCCGTTCTGGCGGCAAAAACTCGCCATTTGCGTCAGTAAAGTCGTTGGGCTGAAACGAGCGGCTGTAGCTGGCGTACAGAGAAACCGGCTCAATTGGCTGATACACCAGCCCAATGCGGGGGCTAAAGGCGGTATCGTTCTGGGTCACGATGGTGTCGAGCCAGATTTCGTCGCTAAACTGGTCCACAATGTCGAAACGCCCACCCACCAGCAGCTTCAGGTTGTCGGTAAAGGCGATCTGATCCTGGGCATAAATGCCAATATTGTCGTTGCGGGTGACGCGGGTAAAGAAATTACGGGTCAATTCCGACAGCGGCGGGCGGGGAGTCACCTCATAGACTGGGTCAAAAATATTGAGGCTGGTGACTCCCGGAAAGCGCCGCTGACCACCCGTGCGGGTATCGCGGAACCAGTCGACCCCAAACAGCAGAGTGTGCTCAACGGGGCCAGTGGCGAAGTCGCCCACCACATTGGTTTGCAGAGCAAAGGTCTCTGAACGGTTGTCGTTAGAGCGGAAGTTGCGCGATAGGTTGCCGTCTTCATCAGTGTCGTAGAGGGGCTCGGCCCGGTAGTTGAAGGCATCGGAGGACAGGTAGCGAAAGGCGTTGCGCAGGGTCCAATCGTCATTGAAGCGGTGCTCTAGGCTGTACCCCGTACTCAGGGTAGAGGTTTCGCTGACATCGTCCGGTTCGCCAAAAATGCGGCTGAAGGGCACATCGGGAATTTCAAAATTCGCGTCGTTGACGAGGCCACGATCGAAGGGGCGTTCGTCGTAGAGGTATTCCAGGTCAACGGTGAGGTCGGTATTGTCGCTAATCGCCCAGGCCAGGGTCGGCGCAACGTAGGCCCGCTGAATTTGAGTATCGTAATCGCGGAAACCATCGGCCCGTTCGTACACCGCATTCAAGCGGTACAACAGAGAGCGATCGGCGGTAATGGGGCCACTCACGTCAACGGTGGGCCGCACCAGACCGTAACTCCCCACCTGTAGACCCAGTTCGTAGAACGGTTCCGGCAGGGGTTGCTTGGTAACAATGTTGATCACGCCCCCCGGCTCCAGGTTGCCGTAAAGCACAGAGGCCGGCCCCTTCAGCACCTCTACCCGCTCCAGGTTGGCGGTTTCAAGAAAGGCCAGGTCGGAGGAGGGCAACCGGAAGCCATTGCGCAGGAAATTGTCTGAGGCCGTAAAGCCTCGCAGCACAAAGGTGTCGCCGGTATTGCCGAAGGTATTGCCCTGCACCACCCCGCTGACGTTGCGCAGGGCATCGTTGAGGCGAACCGCCCGCTGGTCTTCGATCACCTGCTCCGGCACCACCTGAATCGATTGGGGAATGTCCCGCAGGGGAGTGTCGGTGCGGGTGGCGGTAGTCGCCTGATCGACGGCGTAGCCTGTCTCCTGCTCCCCGGTGACGGTAACTCGCAGGGCCTCGTCCTCAACCTCCGGTGCCGCCAGGGGAATGGTTGCCGGAACAACGCTCAGGGATAGCCCCGTCGAAGATGAGGCAATGGCCGCTTCTGGCGGTCCATCGGCTCCGGTGATGGTCACCTGTACTCCATCGCCTCCCAGGGCGCTGACCGATACCAGGGCGATGCCTTCGACGGGGTTGGCGGCAAAATAGTCGTCATCCCCTTGCAATACCAGAGATGCATTGGGAATCTCGACAATCAGGGCGTTACCGAGGGTGCGAGTAGCCGGCTCTGGCAGGGTGCCGCCGGACGTTTGCAGAAGGACAATGATGCCATCCCCCGCTGGGGTAACCTCTACCCCGGTAATTTGTACGAGATTCTGCGCAATTTGGGCAGCCCACTCATCTACAGTGGTCGCTGGGGCTTCCCTTTCACCCAGGACAGGTGCATTGGTTGGGTTAGATCCGCGATCCACATTGCCGATGGATAGGTGCAAGGGGGCGATCGCCCCTACAGAATGCTCGTTTTGACTAGAGGTTGCTGAAATTGGAGATGATACCGCTTCCCCAGAGGCAAAAGCGGGTTGAGCGCTGAAGGCGGCAAGGGCACCGCAGATCCAGAATAAGATGGGTCGTTTCCACATAACTCCACACACAGAGCCTGGCTGTCGGGCAAAGCGCCATCGACGCTGGCATTAGTTAGAAAGGATTCTCATTAAACTTAAGAATATGGGGGGATGGGTTCTGGGGTTTGTCGCAAACGGATTTTCTTTTGTCCGAAACGGATCTTCAAATTAGCCTCGCTGGGCTATGCGATAGGCCTGGGGGCTGGCCCCAAACTGGCGTTTGAAGGCATGGCAGAAGCGGCTGTGGCTGGCGTAACCGACGCTCTGGGCGACTCCTGCGACAGTCAGGTGAGGGTTTTCTAGCAGCAGATGCTGGGCCTGCTCCATACGGCAGGTCTGCAAATAGCCAAAAACGGTTGTCCCAAAATGCTGGCGAAACCCCTGTTTGAGTTTGTAGTCGTTCAACCCCACCTGTCGCGCCAGCTCCAGCAGCGAGGGGGGATCGGTGAGGTTTTGCTGAATGACGTTTCGGGCCTGGTAAAGACGCTCCAGGTCTCCTGAAGGGAGCTTTTTAACCGCTCTTGGCTGAGGCTCCTGGGACCATTGATCGAGCTGGAGGGCTAGCAGTTCCAGGGCTTTGGCTTCGAGAAAGAAGCGTTTGGTGGCTCCCTGGTAGGGGCAGTTGAGGATCTGCGCGATCGCAACCCGCATCGCCGGGGTCAATCGGCCCAGGCCCTGATGAAAGCGGATCTCATCCTGGCCTTCTACTACCTGTCGCAGAGGAAGGGGCAACGCCTGAAATCCAGTATTCAAACGACGAAACTCGTCAATATCCAGACAAATCCTCACTACCTTAAGACTTCCAGCCGGATTTTCTTCTATTTCAGTTAAGTCAGGCAGAAAAAATAGGTAGTTCTGACCCTCAACTTCCTCGTACTCGGGGGGGACCTCCGCTACGTTGGCCGTGCTAACGCGGTGTCGTCCCTTCAGGTAAAACTTGGCAATCAGCGGCATTTTATTGTGATGGCGGGTTTTGAGGCTGAGGGGTTCCTGCCAATACTCATCAAAAATTTCCAGCCACAGTTCCGGGCGCAGGTCGACACGATAAAAACGGCCCTGAGATAAGCCCCCGTAGCTGGTTTCTACGACTTCAAAGTCGTGTTCACAGCAGATAACTTCTCCTCGCTCTATCCGCTCTTGGTATAGGGCGTCATAATCCGCGCTTGAGAACAACCGCATTACCCCGACTCCAGCAAATGGGATTTCTTATCATTAGTATCCCATTACCTTACACCAGGTAATGGCACTAAGGGTTGCAGTTTCAGACCCTCAAGAGGCTGTTCTAGAGGGGGGCTAGAGCTTGCTCCAGTTTCACATCTTCATAC
>PYER01000006.1 GCA_003017855.1 filamentous cyanobacterium CCT1 | reverse complement strand
AGTTTGCCGCTATCACTGGGGGCCAGCCCTGTGACATCACCGGCGTCAGCCACGATCGCCTCGCTGCCCATGGCCCTATCCAGTGGCCCTGCCCCGACCCCGAAACCGCCGAAACCGCTGCCACTAAATACGACAAGCGCCTCTACACCAAAGGCATCTTCGCCACCCCCGATCGCCGCGCCCGCTTTGCCGCCCTGCACTCCAATGGGCTGGCCGAACCCCCCGACGACCAGTACCCCTTTGTGCTCACCACCGGGCGGCTCTACGGCCACTGGCACACCCAGACCCGCACCGGGCGAATTGAAAAAATTCAAAAAATGCACCCGGCCCCATTTCTCGAAATGAACCCCCGCGACGCCCAGCGGCTGGAGGTACAGGGTGGCGAATGGGTGGAAGTGCGATCGCCGCGCGGTATGGCCCGGTTGCCGGTGCTGGTCACCCAAAACATTCGCCGGGGCAGCCTGTTTGTGCCCATGCACTGGGGCAGCCTGTGGGCCGACGATGCCGAGTGCAACGCCCTCACCCACCCAACGGCCTGCCCGATCTCGGGCCAGCCCGAGCTGAAAGCCTGCGCCGTGCAGGTGGTGCCCCTCAATCGCTTAACCCCAGACCAATCCGCCCTGCCTGAGGCTTTACCCCAGGCCCTAGAATCGTCTATTCTCTCAGCAGCACCCACTCCCTGAGCACTGAACCTCTATGGCGAACCGGGCCAAGCAGTTGACCAAGCAGCTGACTGATCAGCTCAAGAATGAAACGTTTCTACTGCGGCTACACCAGTTCGAAGGCAGCATTTCGAAGCTGCTCTCGGTGGCCATGGTGATCGTGATTCTGGCGATCGTATTCGATCTGATAGTGGTGCTGGTTGAGGCCATTTTTACCACCGCCCCCGGCGAGTTTCTGGTGCAAACCGTAGTCGATATTTTTGGCCTCTTTTTAACAGTGCTAATCGCCCTGGAGATTTTAGAAAACATCACCGCCTATATCCAAAAGCACGTGGTGCAGGTCGAGCTGGTGATTGCCACGGCCCTAACAGCGGTAGGGCGAAAGTTCATTATTCTCGACCTTTCTTTGGTGTCTGGCACAACGCTAATTGGGCTGGCGATCGCCATTTTTGCCCTCGCCATCAGCTACTGGATCGTGCGCTTTAGCCATCGCTAGTCGCTATAAATACTGCTGTAGAATGGCGTTAGTCTGTCGTCCAGTTTTCTCCCAGCTAAAGGCCTTGGCTCGCGTCAGCCCAGCGCCCTGAAGTCGAGCCCATAGGCCGCTATCACAGACCACGGACCCCATCGCCTCAGCCAGTTCATCCACGTTGTAGGGATCGATCAGCAGGGCTGCATCCCCCGCCACCTCGGGCAGCGACGAAACCCTGGAGGTAATCACCGGAGTACCGCATGCCATCGCCTCCAGCACCGGCAAACCAAACCCTTCCCACAGGCTGGGAAACACCAGCGCGATCGCCTGGTTGATCAACTGAGGCAGGTCGCTATAGGGCACGTAGGACAAAAACTGGACGCGATCGCCAAGGTCCATTTCCTTCACCTGAGCTTGAAGAAATGGCGTATAGCGAGGGTCAGGCACACCAGCAATTAGAAGCTTAAAGTCAGGCAGTTTTGTTTGGGCAAAGGCCTGAATGAGTCGCCCCAAATTTTTGTAGGTGTAGTGGCTGCCCACATAAAGAAAATAGGGCTGCCGAGGCAAATTCAGAAACCGATAGTGGCTATCGTCGTAGGCCAGAGGAATTACGGTTGTAGCCCCTGGTGGCGGACCAAAAAAGCGGTAGATATCCCTCAGGGTCGATTCAGAATCGCAAATAATGTGTTCCGCCTGCCGAATAACCTGGGGTAGGTAGTACCGGGAGTACAACGTGAGCGGTGAGCGCGGCTGAGGAAAGTGCAGCGGAATTAAATCATGCACCGTGACTACCGTGCGGCACGATGACCACAGCGGTGCCTCAGGAACGGGCGAAAAAAATAGTTTCGCCCCTAGCTGCCGGTAAATTTGAGGCACCTGAAACTGAGTCCACCACAGCCGCCGAGCATGGCCTTTCTTGCCCGCATCGGTCGTGGCGCCCTGGGGAGAGGGCTGATGGCGGTGCCCGGCGATCGCGCGATCGCTCAGAATACAGCTGTTCTTGGTAGAAAGATGCTGAATCAGGTTGAGCGCGTACACCCCTAGCCCCGTCGGTTTAGTGGGTACAAACGCCAGATTAATGAGTAGCGCCGCCTCAGTCATTCAGTCGCCATTTAGTCATGTGCCTTATGCCTGCGATCGGCCTACCCCTTCTGCTGCGTCAGCGTCTTGAGATCGTAATCAACCATCGATTCTACTAGCTGCTGAAACGAGTACTGAGGCTGCCAATTTAGCTGCGTTTGAATCTTATCGATCGACCCGACTAGCTGCACATCCTCGTCCGGGCGATAAAACGCCGGGTCGACGCTGACGTACTTTTGGTAGTCCAGGCCCAGGTAGCTAAACGCACAATCTACCAGCTCACGCACTGAGTGAGTCTCGCCACTGGCAATAATGTAGTCATCAGGGCTCTCCTGCTGCAGCATCAGCCACATAGCTGTTACAACATCTTGGGCGTGGCACCAGTCGCGCCGGGCGTCTAGGTTACCCAGCCGCAGTTCATTCGCCAAGCCAAGCTTAATTTGCACCGCCCCCCGGGTAATTTTACGAAAGACAAACTCAGCCCCCCGCCGCGGTGACTCGTGGGTGTAGGTAATGCCGCAGCAGGCATACAGATCGTATTTTTGCCGGTAGTTGATTGTCATCCAGTGCGCATAGGCCTTGGCGACCCCATACGGGTTCCGGGGCCTAAACGCCGTACGCTCGGTTTGGGGCGATTCATCGGGCTGGCCAAATACCTCGCTGCTCGACGCTTGGTAAAAGCGGGTATCGGGCTTACAGCGCCGAATCGCCTCCAGCAGCCGAGACACCCCCAGAGCCGTGTACTCGGCCGTTAAGGCCGGCTGTGTCCAGGACAGGGGCACGTAGCTCTGAGACGCCAGGTTATAGATCTCGTCGGGCTGCGTCTGATCGATAGCGTCAATGAGCGAGAACTGATCAAGCAAATCACCAGAAATAACTTCAATTTGGTCTGAAAAATGACTGATGCGCTCAAAACTGCTGGAACTAGAGCGCCTGACCATGCCACAGACTTCGTAACCCTGCGACAACAGCAACTCGGCAAGGTACGACCCGTCTTGGCCAGTCAGGCCCGTAATCAGTGCTTTTTTGGCCATCAAAGTTGCTCGTTGGATCAGATCAAAAGGCTAGGCTTACCTATAGTAATGAACGATAGGCCGCCAGAGTCGATTTAGCTGTGCGAGTCCAAGAAAACTGAGCCGCCTGCTGGTGCCCTCGGTCAATCATGGTTTGCCGCAGAGCGCGATCGCCAATCACCCGCCCCAGCGCCTCAGCCAGTTCTTCTACATTGTTAGGGTCTACCATTAGGGCCGCATCACCAGCCACTTCGGGTAAAGACGCCGTGTTGGCTGTGACCACCGGGCAGCCCAGAGTCATGGCCTCCAGCACAGGCAGGCCAAAACCTTCATAGAGCGAAGGGTAAGCAAACACATCGGCATTTTTGTAGCAGTAAGCCACTTCGGCATCAGACAGATAGTTAAGATGACGAATATGATGCCGCCAGGGAGAGGCAGCGATCGCCTCAAAAATGGGCTCAAACTGCCATCCTTTTTGGCCTACCAGCACCAGCTGATGTTCGATCTGGCGCTGAGTCTTCAGCCAGTCAAAAGCTTGGATTAGCCGCACCACATTTTTTCGAGGTTCCAAGGTGCTAACAAAGAGAATGTAGGGGCGATCGCCTAGATCAACCGCCGTCATCCCCTTAAAGCCACCTTGGGTATCGGCCGCATAACGGCTGGCCAATGGCGTCACCCATACCCGTTCAGGCGGCACATTCAATAGCTCTACAATGTCACGCTTAGAGCTTTCAGAAATAGTCACCACCAAATCAGTCCAGCCCAGGCACTGCCGCACTCGCTGGCCATAGGTCCGTACCACCGCCGTCACGTATTCTGGATACCGCAGAAATGAGAGATCGTAAATCGTCATGACCCGCAGGCTGCGCCGACAGGGGTAAACGGCATAGTTGGTGCCGTGGTATAAATCAGGTTGCCCAAAGCGCTGCTCTAGCCGTCTCAATACAGGATTTTGAGGTACCTGGGCCAGCAAATTGAGCAGACGCACCGGTAAGGGTAAAACAGTTACATCCTCATAGGTCGTCAGCACCTCTGGCAGAGCTAAATTACCCTGCAGCCAGTTTTTGAGGCTAGGTTGATAGGCAACACCAAGGCTGAAGTTTTCTGTTATTTGCAGCGATCGCAGTGCCCCCAGCAGATTCAGCACGTATAGTCCAACCCCGCTAGGCTTAGGCAAAACTGGAGTAGCATCAACGACAACTCTGACCATGCCTAAGCTAGCGTCAAGATATCTTCGCGCCTAAACCAAGCCCAGTCGGGCATCAAAAACCAAAAAATCATTTTAGGAAAAACCTTAAAGAATGCCAGTGGATTGTGCGCTATTAGCTCTCGGCACGAAAACTGTACTAGAAGAAACACAAAACGGTGGGTTTGGGTGCGATCGTAACGGCTAATGCCGTAGTTTTTTTCTACCTTGACCAAAGCATAGCCCAGTAACCAGTTAGCCGGAATCACCCCCAGCTTAGTCTCCAGCATCTGATTAATCTCAGCGTGAGCCGAGAGAGTTTGGCTCATAGTTTTGTTTGAGGCGTACATTCTAGAACCTGCCAACTTTTCAGGCAGAAAATAAAAGTCTGTGTGCTCGCCAAAGCGCAACCACAGCTCATAGTCCATGCAGTATTGCAGCGTCTTATCTAGTCCACCATAGCGTTCAACCAGCGATCGCCTAAAAAAGACCGCCGGTTGGCAAAGAAAGCAGACTTCCTTCAAACGGTTATACCGCCAGGGTTCTGTCGGAAATGTTTTTAGCACTTGATCGCAATCATCAATCCAGTCAGCGTTACCATAGACCACCAGAAACTCAGGGTTTGCCTCAAAAACCGATGCTACTTTTGACAGCGCCTCAGGGTAGTAAACATCATCAGAGTTAAGCCAGGCAATAATGTCACCGGTAGTCATTGCTAGGCCTTTATTGACGGCATCAGCCTGACCATCATCGGGAGCGCTTACCCAGTAGAGGCGATCTTGATAGTGCTTCAAAATGTCTACCGTTTCATCGTTACTGCCCCCGTCGCAGATTACGTATTCTAAGTTCACCCCCGACTGTGTAATAACAGTCTGAATAGTTCTCTCAATAAATTTCCCCTGGTTATAGGAGGGAGTAATTACACTAAATGTCAGGGGCATAATCAATCAAGGATAAATAGCTTTGTGTCTGGCCGCTTCAGAGCTAGTATCATTACTATTAACCTGTTCGCTTGGGTAAACGGGCGATCGCATCAAGCCACGGGCCAATTCCTTGAAGGCTCATATCCCAAGAATATTCTTTATCGATGAGATCCCTTCCCCGCCGTGCCAGGCGAACTCTAAGGTCAGGGTCAGCTATGAGCTTCAAAATAGCCAATGCCACCTCTTCATCCTCGTCTGCACTCAGCAAATGTTCATTTGGCATCAAGTTTAACCCTTCCAAAGCTAGGTTAGAGCAAACTACGGGCACTCCAGCGCTGAGCGCTTCTAAGATTTTGTACTTTGTACCGCTACCTGCCGACAGCGGTGCACACATTGCCGTCGATTGCGCCAGATAGGGTCTTACATCCTCAACTTTTCCAGTGACAATCACATGTTCACCATCACTATAGTCAAGGAGTTCATCACCGGGGGCTTGGCCCACAATCCACAATCGAACATTAGGCTGCTGCTGCCTAACTAGAGGCATGATGTTTCGGATCAAGCGCAGGGCTGCCTGCCGGTTAGGAGGATAGGTCAAACTGCCCACAAAAGTGATGTTGGGTTGTTCGGTTGGCCATCGTTCCATGAAACTGAAATATTGGGTATCGACGCTGTTGTTTACTACCAATACTCGCTCTGGTTCAAACCCGTACTCGGACACGAAAATCGATTTATCTAGCTCACTAACAGCAATAATACCGTCAAAATGAACTAAATTATCCCGCTCAAATCGGGCTGCTCGACGAGGTTCTATGTAAGACCAAAGCATCTTTTTCGGATGCCACAAACGTCGCTGTTTCTGAGTAACACGCTTTATTCGAATTAACTCTACATCATAAGAAGCCATAATACAGCGTACGTTTAGAGCTCGAGTATCTAAATTAAGAATGACGGGATTAACCTGAGGACTTACAAACAAAAAATCAGGTTTATCGTTTTCCAGAGATTGCTGCACCATAGTCGCAAAACCTCCTTCTGTAAACGATCGCAAGTATTCTACATCGTGGTGATAACAATTGCTCACTAGCCGCTGTATACCGCTTCGAGGCCTACCCGTTCTCGCACTATTTTCACCTCCCAGTTGATCGACTTCATCCAACGCAACATATTTAGTGAGGTGGGGCTTCAACCAGTCATTTCGATCCTGATAAGGATTAGCGTACAAGGCAAAAAAGCTAACTTCGCTTACTGAAAGCAAGTGTTTGACAATATGAAAATCTCGAATTTCACCGCCAGAATAACCTGGGTGAAGCGGTAAAAAGTAGGAACAGAAAAGCGATTTGTGCTTAACGCTGTCTCGGTTGACAGAATACGTAACTGCGGGCAGCAGGTAATCTAGTAGCGCAAATTTGTGTAAATTAGATTCCGTTTCAGGCAGTTTTTTCTTTTTGGCAAAATTAAAATTCCTGCGAGAAATCTGATATTCAAGATACTCAGGATTGCCAATCTTTGAAACCACGCTTAATGAAATCAGTATTGCGATGAGCCAAAATCGAAAATCTCTTTTACTCGAGTAATGCAGGTAATAAGCTTTCATATAGTACTTTAAAAAGCTTTTCAAGACTACCCAAAATTCACGAGTTTTTATCGATGGCCACTGAGGGCGGCTGAATTGATACAGTTCGATTAAGAAATTATTCCAACTACTAGTTTTAGAGTCGGCATGAATTCTATAAAATGCTTGAACGCGCTCAATCTTCTTGATTTTAGAATTCTTACTAATCCGATAAAATAGTTCAAAGTCGAAGATAAAACTGTAACTTTGATCGAGATTGCCAACTCTAGCTAATAAGGATTTACTGAAAAAAACTGTTGGCTGCGGCACCGCGTGTACATAAGTCCAGTACAGAGGAATATTCTCACAGGGCTGAAAGTGACCGTGATAAATGTAAGTACGATGAAAGCCGTGATCGGCCAAATATGGTAGATTATCCTCATTCACGTAAAGAGCATTACCATATACCAAATCAAGATTAGGATCTGTTAGAAATGCCATAGCCACTTCCCAAAGCGCATGGTGAGAAAGCAGATCATCTGAACTCAGCCAGGCGAGGATATCACCTTTAGCAATTTTTAGACCTTGGTTAATGGCATCTGCTGGTCCATAGTCGCGTTTTGAGTGCCAGTAAGTTAATCGGTTTTCATAGGCCTTAATAATTTCTACACTACCATCAGAGGATCCTCCATCTACAACAATAACTTCAAGATTTGGGTAATCTTGATTGAGTATACTTTCAAGAGTTTGCTCTAAAAATTGTGCTTGATTAAAAGAGGGTACAACTAAACTAATTTTAGGTAGAGTAATGCCTTCAAACTGCTTAAATTTAATAGTGCTGTAGTCACTAGAGCGTGCAAAAGGCAAGTATATATCACTAAGATTATCAGTGATTTCGGGAAAGCCATCGATATGACCATAATGGTCCCTAAAATAAAGCTGAATCTTTTGTAAGGCATAAAAAAGAACATCAGAGAGAAAATTTAAATCTCCATCTTTAGAGATGTTCAAAAGTGTTTCTAACGTATAAAAAGCACTGCCAATGGTTAACTCTTCACCTGTGTGCCGTGTAACTACATTATTTATCTCATAGGCTCGCTTTAGCCTGCCGCTGCTTGTTTTAGTGTCAGAATACTCACGACTAACAGCCAAAAACTCATTGATTAGAATGATTGAATAACTATTACTAATGCGAATTAAGATGTCCCAATCCATACAGAAATTAAGGTTTGGATCAAGCCCGCCTACCTGCTTCCAAGCTTGATTAGAGAAGAAGACTGATGGTTGAAGAACATAATCAAGGCCATAGGTAAAAGCCTTTCGATTAAAAGCTAGATGTCGCTCAAAGAACGGATAATATGTCCCTGTTTCTTGGACGTAACGAAATCCGTTACCAATATAAAGCCCCCGATCTGGATTACTCTGGTACGCATAAGCAACCTCCCACAAACAATTTTTATAATAAAAATCATCAGAGTTTAGCCAGGCTACCAGATCTCCGCTGCATCGTTCCATACCAGCATTAATCGCCGCCGACTGTCCTCCATCAGGTTTACTTTGCCAATAGGACAACCGATCGGCATAGGCTTTAATAATTTCCACGCTGCCATCGGTAGAGCCGCCATCCATAACAACAACATCAACCTTCGGATAGGCTTGGTCAAAGATGCTGTCTAATGTTTGTTTGAGAAACTGGCTTTGGTTAAATGATGGTACAACTACACTGATTGAAGGCAAGTAATTTTTCATAATCTCTCTTTCGTTAAAATAGTGCTCTATAAGTCAAATGCAACCTTAATCTTAAATTGAGGATATACAACAAATGTTTACTAATACGGCTACTAATATCCAATGTTTTTTCATGTCTTTCTTACTTAGCCAACCATGAATGACTTAGCGAATAAGCGAATCAAAAATTGTATTTCATTGCAATAAGCGTAAACCCACATCATTTAAAGGGTTTTAAATCATATGTTTAAAGGATTGCCAGTAAATCATTTCAAGAGTAGAATACTAATGTAAATTGGCTTAAATTGGTGGTTTTTTTGAACTTAACAAAGTTTTTATTCGAATCCAGCTTTTCCGAAGTTTCCAAAAATTACTAGTCTCCATAGCAACTATATGAGCTTGAGCCTCTTGAAGCTGAACCTGAATCCTTTGAAGCTCTGCCTGAGTTGTATAGAGATCAGTCTGCGTTTGGTGAAGTTCAAGCTGAATCTGCACAACTTTTGCGTTCAAGTCATGAGAAAACTGCCGCTCATGCAATAGAGCAAGACGCCCTGCTTCAATAGCAATTTCACATAGACCTGATGGCCTGAACGAGTCAGGTTTTTGAGCCACAACAGATTCTTTATGTGATTGATGGTTATTTATTAGCTCTTCATAGAGCTTTAAATACCGATTAGCTTGCTCGTCTAAAGAATGGCTTTGCTCAATCCTTAAATGAGCTTGCAAACCCATTTCTTCGTAACTTTTGGGGTTTAGCAGGGCGTCTAAAATAGCCTTAGAAAGGCCATCAACATCTTCTGATGCTACTAGCCTTCCCGTTTTGCCATCGTCTATAAGATCTACCATTCCACCTACTGAAAATGCAATGACAGGGGTTCCACAACTCATAGCTTCTAATAAAAGATTAGGAAGATTATCCTCTAGAGAAGGTAGTAGTAAAACGTTAGCTGCAGAGTAAATATAACTCAGCTCTTCATCTGAGGTAACATACCCCAGAGAGACGATAGGAATATCTAAATTGCTTAAGCTGTCCAAGCTGGGGCAGCCACGACCAAAATTTAAGATCTTAATTCTCCCTTTACGAAGCAACTCCTGCACTGAAGGATTTTGAAAGCACTTAATTAGCGCTTGAACCAATAAGTCTACGCCTTTCCGTTTTTCAGCACTGTCATCGGCACCAAAAAGCAACGTAAGTGTATCTCCAGGTATGTTTAACTGCTTCTTAGCAACTATTTTAGGAATATATCTAAACACATTTATATTTATACCATACGGGATAACTTCAATTCGATTATTTTGAAACAGTCGGCTGCTGCGGGCGCAGTCTGCCAGCCATTGGCTTGGCGTTACTATAGTTAAATTTGAAAAATCAGATAGCTTACTAACATTGTTTCTCAAAACTGATGCCGCTAAATCGTATCTGTCCTCTTTTAGTTGGGGACATTGACTGCAGCTAGTTTGATATTTTTGACAACCAGCAGAATAATGACAACCTCCTGTAAGAGGAGCCATATCATGTAGAGTCCATACTACTGGCTTGCCTAGGGCTAACAGAGAAGCTATGGTTTCAGCTGACTGAAACCGGGCAATCCAGTGTAAGTTTATAATATCGGCTTGGTTAATCCGCTCGACTTTCGTCAGGTCAACAGCTGGATAGGGGTATGAAAATAAGGTGTTTGATAGATCAGTACGGTTATTATTAATGTAGTGAGGCTGAATTTCTTCATAAAGACTATAGTCATTCAAAAGAATTTCTGTAGGGTTTAAGTCAGATATCGAACACACAAACTGATCGTCTGAACTTCGATCTTTGACCAATACTAAAGAGTCCTGCTCAATCAAACGTAATCCTTGATGCAGTCGATAAGCAGCACGAGCTGCGCCGCCTTGTATGTCGCTGGTTGAAATTTGTACTATTTTCAGTTTTCCTTGCTCCTCTTCATTGCAGAAAACCCAGGAATCAACAATAGTATTAGGCTTAACGGCTTCCATAAACAAAGAATCGGGTTTTCTAACCTGCCCGTTTTCCAGAACATCTAAGTGGTAATCAGAAAAATTTAAAATTTGTGACTCTGTCGCCTCACAAATGCGAATATCTCTAAATCCAGTAGCTTTCAATAATCGGGTTAGGGAATAGCGATCATACATCCAGCGATGGACCTCGCCGCTGAGGCGGAAACGGCCAACGGTTAATGCAGTTTCATCTACATGCTCTGGGTCCGTTATTTCCTCAAAATCACTTAAATGTCGATCTCTTAAACTTTTTATTAGTGTTTCACCTTCATAGCCAAAACGCTCGATAACATAGTCTTGATTAGGAATATCATTAGCGGCTAGGTACCTAGCCATATCGCCTCCAGAATAGTGACGTACAGCTTGGTCGTACATTTCTAATAAGATCCAATCATAATCATGCGCTGCCTTTTCAGAACCATTTCTAGTTTCTTCTAATATTCGGAGATATTCACGAGCAATCTGTTCTAAATCTGGTACAACAACCCGCAAAACTCCCCACGGTCGAAGAACCCGTAAACACTCCTCAAGAAAGAATCTGGCCTCAGACCGAGGAAGATGCTCCAGCACGTGGGAGTGATAAACTGCATCAAAAGCTTCGTTGGGAAAAGGTAAAGTCTTACGTACATCATGGATAATGACATCAGCTTGTGCTGAATGAGAATCGACATTTACCCAATCTGGGTGAAAATGATTACCGCATCCTAAGTTGAGATATCTCATTACTTCTTCCGAAACTTGACGTACAGGCTTTGACCTTTTGTATATTTATTTAAGCCTTTTCTCAAAAAACTTTCGCACTTGTTTATTACCGACTTAACTAAGGGTTCAGGTAGTCGAGATACTATCTCTTTAAATTGATTTTCTTTTGCTTGTAAGTAGCCGGAAATATGGTAATCAGCCAAAGGTTCAAAACGGGCGTTTTCGAGTTTTAGTGGTAAGAAATTTTCTAAAGCACGAAAAGAGTAGACAGACCACTGGGTCATGTGATGAGGGGGCATATCCAGCAAGTTGTACTGATATTTCAAAAAACTGTTTATATTGGGTACACTTAACAATAATTGTCCGTTTAGCTTTAAAAGCTCTGTACAGTTTTTCAAAAATTCTAATGGATCAGGTAGGTGCTCTAGAACTTGAAAGCTACACAGATAATCGTATTGATTTTTCTTTTGAGCTAGTAGCTCTTCAACTGATCCTTTGTGAACGTTGAGTCCATTTTGCTGGGCTTCAAGTATTGCTCTATCATTAGAATCTATACCTTCAATTTGAATTCCCTTTTTACTAGCTTGATTTACAAAGTGACCATGTCCGCAACCAATTTCTAAAGCTGTTCCACAGTTCTGCAGATCTTGAAGAGCAATTCTATATTCCCATTTATCATTCATATAATACCATTCAAACTTCATGAGTTTTTCATAAAGCTGAGCTGAGCCAAAAATATCTAATGGGTAGAAAAAGCGGAGGCCAGTAACATTACATTGAAAGAGGTGGAAGTCTGGGTAAGAGCCAAGTTCCGCATTGATATCTATACCAAAAAATTCTTGCCAATCGCCAACAATCTTTTGCGTCGAAAATGTTTTTAGGAGAGTCACGTTGTCGTACCCAGTAATAGGACTCTTGATTTTCACCAACAACACTCCCAGGACAACGATACGACTATGAATGAGGTAATCCCAATTGAAAAATTATCAAAATATGGGTTTTATCTATACTAAATTTAGAACAACAGCATAACTGGTCGACAAGGTTAGCCTTTAATCCAATAAGCTTGCGTTGAGCCAGTGCGCTCTAAAAGCGGCTTTTCATCTCGTTTGCGGCAGAAATCATAAAATGCTTCGCGACACCCTTCCCAGTAACCAAAGTCGTCTAAGATAATGCATCCACCTTTGGGAATACGATCGTAAAACGTGTTCAAGACAAGAGAAACGGACTCATACCAATCAGCATCGCAATGTAGCAATGCTACTTGCTCAGGCAACTCTTCTTGAAACGTTTCTTTGAACCAACCTGGTTTGATATGGCATTTTTCTAAAGGCGCTGAAACGTGGTCTAAAACTTCCTGCAAATCAGAGACGTCCGCAACACATCTCCCAACCCACTCTGCAGCATTTTCGCCATCCTTGGCAGAGGTAGACGGCATTCCCTGAAAACTATCGTAAAGCCAGAGATGACGTTCTAAGCCCAAAAATCTGCTAAGTAATGCAGCAGAACCGCCTTTATAAGTGCCACATTCGACAAAGTCACCCGGTACTTTTTGATCGTTTACCTGGTTAGCTAGCTTGGCTAGTTTTTCAAGGCGAATCCGACTGCATAAGGTATAAGGTTGTAGTAAAGTAAAAAGCCGGTCATCCACAAAGGCGTTAGCGGGTGTTGAAATAGGCGGACGATAAATTGGCTGAGTCGCTTTTAATTGGCTTCGCTTTACGGTTAATTTTGGATTGAGACTTACAAGTCCAAACCATTCGGCTTTTTCAGCCTCTCGCAACACCTTAAACGACAGGGCATTGTGGGCATAGGCAAGGGTTGTGCGGAACATGCCATGGCCATGACCACCATCAGCTATGCCAATTGTTACTGTGTAATCTCCTTCAATGATATATGTGCAAAAATCAAAATTCACTTCTACAGTTTCTTCAGCTTCGACCCTTCCCAACGGCTGATTCATGATGTAACTATTAGTCATGAATAAATCCATGCCTGTGCGATCGCGAATTTTAAATCCAACGTGCGGATCTTCAAAAGCTTTGTGAAACTGTAGATTTATCGCCAGCCGGACGGGTTGGTCAATAGTAGGAGTTTGGGTCGTTTCTCCATCAGCAGTCAAAAGCTGAACCGAGCGGATAGTAACGTCCGATCGATGAAGTTTTATCTCTTCTACGTTTTCTGGCATTCCTTGTATTACATCTTCCGAGTCAGGGTTGCCTTTTGGTTGATCTGTTTCAAAAATCACGTTGACATCTAGGGAGTCAGAATCTTGATCTGCTTCTTTCAAGACCTTAGCTTCGTATAAATCAATCACCTGCCTCGGCTGACTATCTAGAACCAAGTGACCATTCTCTAAAAGTACTGCCCGACTACAGAGTTTGTAAATTGTGGAAGAATCGTGGGAGACAAATAGTAGGTTGCTACCCAATGCCTTTAGCTGCCGCATTTTGCCAAAGCACTTTTGTTGAAAAAAAACATCTCCCACGGCTAGAGCTTCGTCTACAATTAAGATCTGAGGATCAACATTAACCGCTACCGAAAAGGCCAAGCGAACAAACATACCACTAGAATAGGTTTTCACTGGCTGATCAAGAAAATCGCCGATGTCAGCAAAGGCAGCAATTTCATCAAACTTATTCTCAACTTCTTCCTGAGTCAATCCTAAAAGACGACCATTAAAAAATACGTTTTGCCGTCCTGTAAACTCTGGGTTAAATCCACTGCCTAGCTCCAGTAGCGCTGACATTCGTCCATTGACCTTTACTTCTCCCGTTGTTGGGGTAAGGGTGCCTGCAATAATTTGCAGCAGAGTACTTTTACCAGAACCATTTCGGCCAATGAGACCCAGCGATTCGCCTTGAAAAATATCTAAGTTGATATCTTGTAGTGCCCAAAATTCTTCTGCCCTGGGTTTTCCGGGCAACAAAATCTCCTTTAAACGATCCACGGGTTGGTGATATCGCTTATACACCTTTGATACATTCTGCAGCGAAATTGCAAGTCCCTCAGTCATTGCTCCCCACAATCCTTCCTGTTTAGACAGCTATCGCTAACGCTACTTGGTCAATTTCTTGGAGATTTAGCGGCGTCTGTAGTTCCTCATTCGGCCAGGTTTATTTTTCTTTAATAGACCGTAATAACCGTCAAAAGTATGGTTGATACTCCCGAGTTATTGTAATGTTTCGCGATCGCGCTACAGAACATCAGCAAAGGCAGGCCGTAGTTTGCGATAGCACCAGAAGCTCCCTAGCAGAATCATTATGGATGCAATTGTCGCCACGGCCCACTCGTTCCAGTGGGTCACGGTTCCCGTTAAAATCATATCTCGATACAGTTCGCCTATGGCTGCCATAGGATTGAGCCAAAACACCCAGCTTTGAAACGGTTGAGGAATCATGTTAGCTGGATAAATGAGCGGTGTGGCATAGAACCATAGATTAAGAATGACCCCTAGGGTTTGGGGAATGTCGCGCAAAAATACCGACAGACCGGCGGTCAAAAACCCTAGGCCAGCGGTCAAACATAGCTGGGGGAACCATACCAGAGGCAACAGTAATAGGGTTGGGTGCAGCTTTTGGGTGGCCAGCACCACGAAGGTAATCAGCGCCATGAGGCCAAAGGTGCTTTCAATAAAAGTAGAGAGAATAGGCACTAGGGGGAGTAGAGAGAGAGGAAAGACAACCTTTTTGACCAGATTGGATTGGGTAATAACCGACGTGGTCGCTTGGGATAGTCCGCCGCTGAAGGCCAACCAGGGGAGCAAACCGGCAAATAGCCATAGCCCAAAGATAAAGGAATTGTCTTCGGGTAGCCCAATCAAACTGAGCCTGAGTTGGAGCACGACCCCAAACACGTAGGTATAGATCAGCAACTGAGACACCTGGTTGAGCAGGGGCCAAAGCTTGCCTAAAATAGAGCCTTTATAGCGCGCCTCTAAGTCTCGCTGAACCAAAGTTTTGAGTAGATTCAATTTGCCCCATTGGGCGTCATCTAGCGGCAGCCAACGTTTGATGAGAGTTTTCTTTCGCCATAGGGCTTTCAGGGGGGTCAGGACAATCGCCACCGTAACCTACCTTAACAATAAGACTTAAACCACAGTCACCATACCTTAACCTGGCGCTTACCTATCAAAGTGCTATTCCTCTAGTTAAAGGCATCTATACAGACTAGGAACAGTGCTATACGTATAAAGGACCGGGTTGAAAGGGAATCGACTATCTTCGCTGGCAATGAGCAAAGGGGCCTGATATCCACCTATGTATTAGGTATGGCTGCTAACCCAGCGTCCAATAATTCCCTGGCGTGGGCTAAACAGCAGGGCCAGCAAAAATCCTACAAATACCGTCAGCCCGATCGCAGGTCCCGATGGTATATCCAGATAGTAGCTGCTGTACATGCCCACCACACTAAATAGCACGCCTAGGGTAGCACCTAAACCCATCATCCAGTGCAACTCTTTGACCAGCAGGTAGGCGGTGGCGGCGGGGCCAACCATGAGGGCCACGACCAGAATCACGCCTACAGTTTCTATGCCAGCGATGATGGCTAGGGTGATGCCTGCCATCAGGCCCAGGTTGATGCGGTTGACGGGTAGCCCCAGGGCTTCGGCCCCAAGGGGGTCGAAGGTGAAGAACAGCAGTTCTTTGTAAAACAATCCGACCGCAACCAGTACCAGCCCGGCGATCGCCCCAATCTGCCAGACATCGGCGGCATTAATACTGAGAATGTCGCCAAACAGCAGCTGTTCTAGGGAGACCCGACTGCGAAACACCGTCAGCAGGGTTATGCCCAGGGAGAAAAAGGTGGAAAAGGTGATCGCCATCGCGGTATCGACTTTAATGCGCGACTGGGCGCGGATCCAGGCGATGACAGCGGTGCTCAGCAGGCCGCAGGTGAAGGCCCCCAGTAAAACGGGCAGGTTGAAAAAGCTGGCGATCGCTAGACCAGGCAGCACCCCGTGGGCCACTACATCCCCCAGCATGGCCATGCGCTGCACAATCAGGTAAGTGCCCACCACCGGGCAAAGAATGCCGACCAAAAAGCTGGCCAGCAGCGCCTGGCGCATAAAATCGTAGTTAAGCGGATCCAAAAGCCAATCCATTACGTTTGATCAGAGTCGGTGGGTAGAGCCACGACATCGGTAGAAATCCCCTCAGCCTGCTCAGTCAGCGCCTTTTGGTCTTTCATGGCCTGGCGGCGATCGAGCAGCACCTGGGTAATGCCAGTTGCCAGCAGTGTGGCCACAACGCCGTCGTCAATCCAGCCCACCACAGGAATCAGGTCGGGAGAAATGTCGATGGGGCTGATTAGGTAGATTAACGATGCTCCCATCACTACCCAGCGGTAGCGAGGATGCTTCAACAGACCGTTGTAGACACGGCTAAAAACCGGAATTTTCATCGCCAAAGAGAATGATTGGGGGCAGTTGAGCCATCCACCCTCAACTACTTTAATACACTCTTTGGAGGACTTTCTGGAGCGTGGGCATCAGTCGTGGTAGGGGCCCAATGCTGGTTATCCAAAATTCCACATTACCGGGTCATTGGGCAGATGGTCGGTCACGGTGCGGCTGATGGCATCAATTTCTGCCAGGTCAGCATCAGAGAGCGAAACCGTAGCGGCCTGAGCATTTTCCTTCGCCTGCGAAACGTTGCGCGCCCCGACGATCGCGGTGGTCTGCGGCTGGGCGATTAGCCAAGCCAGGGCCAGGTTACCTAGGGTGGTATGGTGGCGATCGTCGATCGGGCGCAGCTTCTCCAGGGCGGCCTGGGCTTTGTCGTAGAGCGGCGGCTGAAACAGCTTGTTTTTGCTGCGAATGTCTTCTTTGGGGAACTGATGATCGGGGCCAAACTTACCCGTTAGCAATCCCTGGGCCATTGACGAGTAGGCCAGAATGGTGAGGTTATTTTCGACACAATAGGGCAGCAGATCGACTTCCACCCCGCGCCAGAAGAGGGAGTAGGGCGGCTGCAGGCTGTCGATGCGGCCATAGGTCATCGCCTCTTCAAGCTGCTGTACCGAAAAGTTGGACACCCCAATCGCCCGAATCTTGCCCTGCTCCTTGAGCGCATTCAGCGCCCCCATCGTTTCACCAATCGGCACCACGTCGCTGTTGAAGGAACCAGCGGGCCAGTGAATCTGGTACAGGTCGATTACCTCGGTTCGCATCCGCTTGAGCGAATTTTCGCAGGCCTCGATCACCTGGTCGTGCTTCAGGTGGTTGGCGAAAACCTTAGTGGCCAGAATCACCCGATCGCGCCTATCTCCCAGCGCCTTGCCCACCAGTTCTTCAGAATAGCCATTGCCATAGACCTCCGCCGTATCGAAGGTGGTGATGCCCGCATCCAGGGCCGCCTGCATCGCGTCGATGACCGCCTGGTCTTCGATGTCAACCCAGCCGCTCTTGCCCGCCTGCCAGGTGCCAAAGATCAGCGGCGTGATCTCAATATCGGTATTGCCCAGCCTGCGCGTTTCCATACGAACCGCCGTTCCCAAATTTCATTACCTGCATAATAACGCTCTGGCCCAGTAGCGCTTGCTTAGAGGGGCAGAAGATAGTACTTGTTTATTATTGAAAGCGAGGTTAGGACTGTAGAGTGCAAAATTCAGCCTGAAAGCTCATCTCCTGCATTTTGCCTTTTGAATTGACCATTTTGCCTTCCCATCTCCTCATCCCCCCATCTTCCCTACCTTCCCCATGCCTCCTCAGCTCCGTCCCTACCAGGTTGACCTGATCAACGACCTCTACCGTAAGCTCAACGAAGGGCACAAGCGGGTGGCGATCGTGGCCGGTACCGGGGCGGGCAAGACGGTGATCAGCGGTCAGATTTGTGCCCACGCCGAGGGGGCGGGCAAGCGGCTGATGTTTTTGGTGCACCTGGATGTGCTGGTGGGCCAGACCTACGAAAAAATGAAGTCCTTTGGCCTGCACTGCGGCTTCATCAAAGCGGGCTGGGAAGAAAACCGCGAGGCCCCGATCCAAATCGCCAGCATTCAAACCATGTCGAAGCGGCAGTGGTGGAAGCAGTGGGTGCCCGATGTGGTGTTTTACGACGAGGGGCACATCACCCTGTTTAGCCAAGTCGGCAAAAAGGTGCTCAAGACCTTTCCCAATGCGGTGCATCTGGTGATGACGGCTACCCCCGAGCGCCTGGGTAAAGAGCAGCTGGGCGACTACATGGATACCCTGGTGGCATCGCCTGTGCCCAGCGACCTGCAGCAGCGGGGCTTTCTGGCTCCCATGAAGTACTACAGCATGCCCCCCGACGGGGTGGCCAACCTCAAGGAAGTCAAGACTGTACGGGGCGACTATGACGAAGCCGGGCTGAAGAATGCCTGCGATCGCCCCGAATTGATCGAAAAAATTGTCTCCGAATGGCAGCGCCTCTGCCCCGGCAAGCGCACGATCGCCTTCTGTGTGGATATCGAGCACGCCCGCCACGTCGCCGATGCTTTCAATGCTGCCGGTATCCCCGCCGATACGGTGGAGGGCGGCACCCCAATCAAAGACCGCAAGCGCATGTACAGCGACCTGCGGGAGGAAAAGATTTTGGTGCTTACCTCCTGCAACGTGATCAGCATTGGCTTTGACGAACCCAGCGTGGAGGTAGGGCTGATGCTGCGGCCCACCCAGTCGAGCGCCCTGCACCTGCAGCAAATTGGTCGGGTGATGCGAATCTCGCCCCAGACCGGCAAGCTGTACGGCATGATTCTCGACCAGGCGGGCAACCTGGAGCGCCTGGGCTTTCCCGAAGACATCAAGGACTACCACCTGCCCGTGAAAAAAGACGGCGGCGGCGAGAGCAAGCCCCCGCCGATGAAGCCTTGCCCCCAGTGCGGCCGCATCGTGCTGGCGTTTATTGCCAGGTGCCCCGACTGCGGCCACCAGTGGATTACCGAGCGCCCGCTCAACCTGGAAGACATGGTGGAAATCTATTCTGCCGACCAGGCCCACCAGATCAACGACATCCCCACCCTGATCGAGCTGTTCCACAGCCACCGCCGCCGCGCCTACATGCGCCGCAACGCGCCGACCTGGGCCGAGCGATCGTTCTGGGAACACTGCGGTCGCTGGCCAAAGGATGCCTGGTGCTTTGGCTCAATTTTTGGTCCTCGTCCCACTCCAACCCAAATGCTGGAGTATTTTGAGTACCTGCAAAAAAGCGCCAAGCGCATCGGCAAGCGCCAGGACTGGATTGTGCAGGAGTTCGAGAAAGAATGCGGCCCCGGCAGCTTTAATCGCCTGGCCAATCTCCAAGCAATTTAGGCTAGACCGGATCCAAAATCCAAAATAACCTTAGTAGCGTAGGGTGCATTCGCGCAGCAATGCACCGTTCTTAGCGTCTTACCCTTGCGGTGCATTGCGCTTCGCGCGAATGCACCCTACGACTACACCGAATCCAAAACCCAAAATTGACCTACCCGTCGCGCTCGGTGCGGATCCAGCTCTGTTCGGGTTTGGTTAAGAACTTGGAGAAGATGGAAAACTTGCTCAGCATGTAGGCGGGCACTGCCAGAATGTCTCGCAGCGACAGGTCACTGCGACCGTATCCTACCCAGGCCAGGCCAACACCTGTCACCAGGCAGACCAGAGCCGCTAGGGCCAGAGCTGCGGGCAGCCAGCCGAGGCCAGCCAGGGCGATAACCAGACTGAGAAGGGCGATCGCAACCACAGCCATGACCTGAAGCGTAATCGGCAGCACCGATAGCTCCAGGGCCAGGGCTAGCAGATCCAGCCGTCTTTGTCTGACGGCCTGGCCCAAAAGTTTGGGCACGTACTCGGTAAAGATTTGCAGGTGGCCGTGCTCCCAGCGGGTACGCTGGGTGGTGGCAGCCTTGTCGCCGCTGGGCAGGCGGCTGGTCACCCAGGCGGCCTGGCAGAACTGAGGTGCGTAGCCTGCCAAGGCCAGATCCAGACCCAGCTTCATGTCTTCGACGATGTGGCCGCTGGCGACGCTGACCGAGGTTGCCGCCGCCCAGGGTATGGCGATGCCGGTACCCGTCAGCAGGCAGGGCTGCCCCAGAGCGTACAGCCCCTGCGGGCGCACCCAGTTTTTGACCTTGAAGGCAAAGGCCGAAATGCCGTCCTTCAGCCCAGGATCAGCAGGCTTCTCCATTAAATAAACCGCCTGTACGGGGCGATTGGTGCTTTGAGCCTGGCTGGCTAGGGCAGCCAATGCGCCGGGGTGCAGGGTGCAGTCGGCATCGACAAAAACTACGACATCGGGAGCATCGGGGGCCAGGTGGCGCAGGCCAAAGTCGAGGGCATAGCCCTTGCCGCGACGGGTTGAGTCCTGGCGCTCGATTACGGTGGCCCCGGCCTGACAGGCTTCGGCAGCGGTGGTGTCAGTGCAGTTGTCGGCAACTACCACCAGGCGATCGCCGGGCCGTAGCTGGGGGGTGATCGTGGCTAGCGTTGCCCCAATGCCGCCTTCTTCGTTGTGGGCAGGCACCAGCACCGCCAGGGAGCGATTGGATGGCAGGGAAGGCGGGGCTACATCTGGGGTGCGGCTGAGCAGTGCCGCCAGGCACTCTAGGGCCAAGAAGGCTGAGGTTATTAGCAGCAGCAGCGGCACAGTAGCCAGAACTGCGGTGAGCAACTCGCTCCAACTTACGTTCATAGCGGCCAATCTTCCCCAGTGAATCGTCGATCTCAGGTTGCCCGAGCAGTTGCGCCAGATTACGCAAGCCGCTGATAGCCCCTAAACTGTTTTTAGCTACCCTATCGAACTGGGGCGATCGCAGCCCAACCCCACCGGCCAGGTTTACAGGAGCTTCAAACATCCGTATAGATGCGTAGGCTGGGGCCAGGGCTGAGTTAGGCAGCAATCTGGGTCAACGCATTCTCTACCGCCAGGGCCCACCCCTCTGGGGCAGGGGCAAGAGCGACCGGCCAGCCACGGTCGGCCAGCTGGGGATGGGGGCCGTGGGCGCTGGGCAGCACAATCGGGTAGTCGACATTTTCGAGCATGTCGAGGTCGTTGGGGCTGTTGCCCAGGCCGATGGTGGCGATGGTTTTGACGTCAGGATTTTGGGCCTGAAAGAGCTGCACCAGCTGGTATACGGCGTTGCCCTTGCCCGCCTCGGCCCCAATCAGGTGAGAAAAGCGATCGCCAATCACCACCCGAAAGCCCATCGACTCCACCGCCTCCCGCAGCTGATCGGCGGGCACATTCTTAGGCGTCATGAAGGGCTCGGTAAACTCACGGGCTTTGGCCTGTTTGGCCTCCTCTGGCGACAGCCCTGTCAGCTGTACCACCTGCTCCACGCTCCAGTCGCCAAAGCCCTTAAGGGGGCGGCCCAGATCCTGAGCGATCGCCTTCAGCCCGGCCCGAGCGGTGACGTAGTTGCAGCCCAGTTGCAGCACCCGGTAGCCGTCCACATCGTCTCCCGGCGGCAGGGCAAAGCGAGGGTGATCGGCGGGAATATAGACAGCGCTGCCGTTTTCGACCACAAACGGGTCGCGCAGCCCCACGTCCTGCCGCAGCTGGGCTACTTCCTGGCGGGTTTTGCTGGTCACGGGCACCACCGGAATGCCCAGGGCGGTGAGCTTGGCCAGGGTGGGCAACGCCGCTGCGTAGGCGTAGGTTTCACCATTGAGCAAGGTGCCGTCAAGGTCGGTAAATACAATACAGGCCATAGAGGTGACGAAGTAGAGGTACAGGTAGGTATAACAGCGTGAGGGCCGGGGGGCGGCGCTACCAATACGTTAAGAAATAACCCGGATAAAACCCCTCAAAGCCTACTGCAGAGCTAGCCTTACCCTGCTCTTAGCTGTTTTAGGGCGATCGCGGGGCATTTCCCCAGATTTTTCTGACTTTCCCTTTCCAAAGCAACAGTAAGACAATACCTAGGTGGCTTTTCTTTAGGGCTGCTCTAAGGATAATCTGTTAAGGCTTTAGCCTACGGCTGAGGTTCTGCTGTTCGCCCCTTGCTAGAAATGTTATGGAGTTTAGAACCCCCGGACAGGAGGCGGTTTACCATCGAATTTTGCCCTGGATGCACGAGCTGTTTGGCGAATCGCTGGTGGTTTTTGAGGATGAGCCCCTGTTCATTGTCAACCTGGGGTCGGCTGTGGCTTCTACTCGGGTTGTGCCCTGGCACCAGGATGAAACTCTGATCACAACGCGATCCTACGTTGTTACCGATATTCAGCTCACCACCGAATTGAGCTACTACCTGCTGCGCGAAAACAACGGCATTTATTTTGGCCGTTTTGCCTACGACGCCGAAGATGACATCGTATTTGAACACAGCCTGGTGGGCGAAACCTGCGATCGCCGAGGGTTGAACCATTCTGTCACCACCGTCATTCGCATTGCCGACAGCTACGACGACGAAATTGTCGCTCGCTGGGGGGGCAAGCGCGCCCTCGATCGCTGGGCCTCCTGACGATTTGATTGCGGCAGAAGCTTTCACTTAGCTAAATTCGCGCTACAAAATAGACAGCTAACTGCACTGAGGGAAGCCGCCGTGGCTCGTCGCTGGATCTGGATTGGTTTGATAGGACTGGTGGTGGCGCTGCTGAGTGCGGGGCTGGCTGCGGCCCGGGTAGCGCCACCGCTGCCCCCTCAACTGCCCTCCCAGCTCATCGTGAGCCATCTATCTCCCATCCAAACCACGGCGGAGACATCGCTACAGTTTCTCAAGTCACTGCCGTCAGGCGACAGCGATGGTACCAGTGCCGCCAAGGCCGATCTGCAGCTGGCCCAGGCGGCGCCACCGCGCCAGGTTACAGCCCTGGCTGACCCCTCTAACTACGGCGATCGCTACGCCACCGACATCGACGGACGGGTGCTGCACAACGACTTTATTGCCGTGCTGCACGAGACCGTAGGTTCAGCCCAGAGCGCTATCAACCTGTTTCGCACTCATCACCCCCGCGACCAGGATCAGGTCAGCTACCACGCCCTGATTGGCCGCGATGGCACGATCTACTACATCGTGCCGCCCGAAAAGCGAGCCTTTGGCGCGGGCAATTCGGTATTTAACGGCCCCAACGGGCCAGAAACCGTTCGCACCAATGCGGCTTTTCCCCCCTCGGTCAACAACTTTGCCTACCATGTTTCTCTAGAGACCCCAGGCGACGGCATGAACAACCGCCGCAGCCATAGCGGTTACACCCCAGCCCAGTACGCCTCCCTGGCCTGGCTGCTGGCCCAAACCACCATCCCCGACAGCCGCATCACAACCCACCAGGCGGTCGATCGCTCCGGCAGCCGGATGGATCCTCGCAGCTTCAACGGGCAGGGCTTCTTTGCGCTGCTGCGCCGCTACCCTACCCGCAGTGGGCTGTCAGGCTAGAGAGGTACTGTACTAGGGCAGGGCCTCAAAATAAACGATCATCTCAGAAACTGAGGGATCTAGCTGGTCCAGACTGGGGTTGTCGCTGGCAAACAGCTGGTCACCCATCACCGCCTGGTAAGCCTCAGCGTGCTGGTCGATCGCCGTCGCCGCTGGTTTTAACCGCAGCAGCAAGTAGCCGTCGTACTGCTCCAGCTGACTGTCCTCCAGCATCACGGTACCGCCATAGTCCCAGGCGAAACCGTAGAGCGCAAAGTCGCCCAGAATCGCCTCTACCTCTGAGTAAGGAACGCCCACTCCCAGCCCTTCCGGGGTTTGCCAGGCGAGGCCAAAGTCTTTGATCAGCTGGGGTCGAGTCTGGCTGGCATCTTGCCACACCACTGAAAACTGCCGATCGGGGCCAGGGGTAACTATGGTGCCCGGTGCGGTAGTGCCCTCCCCCATTGGAATAGAAGCGTCTTCAAGAGCAGCCTCACCGTAGCGAGCGGCTAAATCAGCCCGGCTGGTTTCGGCGGTCACAGGGCCAACCCGCTGCCCCGGCACCACCAGGGTATCGGCGGTCTGAGCGGGCTCGGCCACATCAGCAGAGGGTGGCTGAGCCGCCGTGGAGTCAGGGTCGGCGGGCAGGCGGCAGCTGGCTAGCGGCAGCAGCAGCAACAGCAGAACTGGGGTCAAAAAACGCGCCACAGCTAAACGGGTACACAGGTGATACAACAATTCTTATGAAACTAGGGCACCAGGTGATGGCTGATGGCAAACCGCAGCAGCTCAGAGCGATTGCTGGTTTCAGTCTTGCGCAGCAGGCTGCTGACGTACTTCTCGACAGTGCGGGGGCTCAAAAACAGGCGATCGCCAATCTGAGCATTCGACAACCCATCTGACAGCAGCGCCAAAACATCGTGTTCGCGGGCGGTGAAGTCAGCGACCAGGTCGGTCGGGGGCGGCGACCAGGTCACGGCCACCTCCGGAACCACCGGCGGCGGCCTATCGGTGAGCATATCGCTAACCTGTAGAGCCCGCTGCTGGGCGGTGCTCAGCGCTACCTGCTGAATCCACGCTGACTGAATCAGCTGCGATCGCTCCAGGAGATTGCGCACAATGGCCCCAATCTCCTGCAGCTCAAAGGGCTTGGGCAGGTATAGATCACAGCCCATCTGGTAGCCCTTGATGCGATCCTGAATCTGGTTGTGGGCGGTCAGAAAAATAACCGGCAGCAGCCGAAAGGCCGGGAACTGACGCACCTTTTGCACCAGGGAGTAGCCGTCTAGCCCAGGCATGCCGACATCGGTAATAATTAGCTGGGGCTGGTGACTAAACACCTGCTGCAGCGCCATTTCACCGTGGCTGGCCATCAGCACAGAGTAGCCCTCAAGCTCCAAAAAGTCACACAGCGAAAGGCGAGTGCCCTCGTCGTCTTCCGCAATTAAAATAGTGAGCGGCATGACGTTACACCAGGTCTAAAGCATCGGCAGGAAAACCTCGACGGCCAACGGCCACAACTTAGACCCTGGCACGCAGCCCGGTTATACACCCCTGCCTTCATAGCCTAAACGAGAATCTAGGTTACAGGTTTATTTGTTGCCGAAGTTAAACCCCCTGTGAGTAGTTGCTCAGTCACCCTTAATAAAGCGCAAGGGAACGAGAACTAGCCCAGGCGATAGCCAAAGCCGCGCACGGTTTTGAGGTACTGAGGATGGCTGGGGTCAACCTCCAGCTTTTCGCGAATCCAGCGAATGTGCACGTCAACGGTTTTGTTGTCACCCATGAAGTCGTGACCCCATACCTGGTCAATGATCTGATCACGCGACCAGACCCGCCGGGGCTGACTCATAAACAACTCTAAAATTCGAAACTCCTTGGGCGAAAGATTAATTTCTGCGCCCTGCAAAAAAACGCGACACTCCTGAGGGTGCAGCGTAATGTCTTCGAACTTGAGCACATTGTCTTTTTCAGCGGTGGCCTTGCCCCGCTGGCGCCGCAGCAGGGCTCGACAGCGGGCGACCAGTTCTCGCATACCAAAAGGCTTAGTGAGATAATCGTCAGCGCCGATTTCTAGCCCTACTACACGGTCGGTTTCGGTACCCTTGGCGCTAAGTACCAGAATGGGCACGTCAATGCCCTGGTGACGCAGCAGGCGGCACAGGTCGAGCCCGTTCATGCCGGGCAGCATCAGGTCGAGCACTACCAGGTTAATTTCCGGGCGATCGGTGCGGCTCGATACCGAGGTGCCGCCCAGCATATCCAGTGCGGTCAGGCCATCTTCGGCCAGTAGAATGTCGAACCCTTCTTCGGCCAACCCCAGGGCTACCGTTTCTCGAATCAGTTCTTCGTCTTCGACCACCAGCACCCGACCTAAACCAACCCTGAGGTTAGGCTGAGACTGGGCCGTGAGATTTACAGAATTCATAAGGAACGGTTAAAAACTGCTCACTGCAATCATATCAGCCCCTAGAAGGATGCAGTAGCCCTAGAAAAACTAAGACTTTATAAATACAGTCTATCCATTGGCCTAGGCTTTGTGTTAAGCGGGGGCAACTAGGTCTTCGATCGCGCTGGCCTGGGTGGGGAGCGCCTCGGTCAGTACCGTGCAGCCATCTGGAGTAATCTGCACGTCGTCTTCGATGCGAATGCCGCGCACCTGCTGAAAATCGCCCAACCGCTCCCAGTTGACGGTGTCGTTGTACCGGCCCGACTGCTGGGCCGGATCTAGAATGCCGGGCACCTGGTAAAACCCTGGCTCAATCGTGACGACCATATTGGCCGCCAGGGGGCGATCGAGCCGCAAAAACTTCAGCCCAAAGCGATCGCTGCGGCTGCGCCCCGGCGCATACCCCGCCACGTCGCCCAGGTCTTCCATATCGTGAACATCGAGACCCAGCAGGTGCCCCACCCCGTGGGGAAAGAACAGGGCGTGGACATCCTGTTCGACCAGGCTGTCGGGGTGGCCCTTGAGCAGACTCAGGTCAACCAGCCCAGCGGCCAGGGTACGGCAGGCCAGCAGATGCAGGTCGCGGTACTCGACGCCAGGTTGGGCCGCCGCGATGCAGGCATCGTGGGCCGCCAGCACCACGTCATAGATATCCCGCTGGGGAGCGGTAAATTGGCCTGCCACTGGCCAGGTGCGGGTAATGTCTGAGGCCCAGCCGCTGGGGGCCTCGGCCCCGACATCGGCCAGCAGTAGATCACCAGCAGCCAGGGTGTGGTGGTACTGCTCGTTGTGCAGCACTTCGCCGTGGACGGTGACAATGCTGTTGTAGGCGCAGGTCATTCCTGTCGCAATAATCACCTGCTCCATGGCGGCTCGCACCGCCGCTTCGGTGGTGGCTTTAGGCGTAGCCGCCATTCCGGCCCGATGAGCGGCAACTGACACGGCAGCGGCGCGCTTGATTTGCGCCAGGGCCTCGTCGTCGTGGTATAGCCGCAGAGTGACCAGGGCTTCGATTAGGGCCTGACTGTGGTCCAGGTCAGACTTAGCTTGGGCAGGCAGCATTGCAGCCTCAGCCCGGTAGCGTTCTACGTCGCCATAGGGATAGGCCGCCGCCGCCCCAATCTGGGCGGCAATCGTGTCTCGGCTGGGGGTTGGGCCATGCCACAGGGCCGCTTCTGGGGAGGTGTCATCCATAAATAGGGTCAGTCGCCCCCCCTCTAGATGAATGGCGGCATTGGCCAGGGGTAAGCCCGCAAAGTACAAAAAGTGGCTGTTGGCCCGAAAGGGGTAAACGTTGGCCGGAAAATTACGCGCCACCGCCTGCCCCGACCACAGCAGCACAGGCCGGGGGTGCAGCTCGGCGAGGCGATCGCGGCGCTGCTGAAGCATGCTGGCTAGCGGTAGCGGGGCAGTCTGAAGGGGCATAGACAACCAAAGCCGACGACGTCTTTAGTCTGTCATAAACAGCCCGGCACAAACACTAGCCCTTGAGCAGCCAGCCCTGGGGAATTCTAAACCTGGCGTTAACTCCGCGCTGCCAACTGTTAACCGCAAATCTCGGCACGATCTTTTAGAATGAAGTCAATAATTAATTTTTTGTGTATCTCCTGTTCAAAAATCAGTTCAAATGAACTATTGTTGGATCTATAACGGCTAGCCTACTCCAGGTGCAGCGCTATGGCTTCCTTAACAATTCGGCCAGGGTCACGGGTGCGCCTCAAGGGGCAGGATGACCATGTGCCAGACTTTGTGGTTATTCGATGCGATCGCGATCGCTGCTGGGTGCGCCAGCAAGACTGGGCCCCAGAGGCAGAGCTTAACGTTAGCTTCAAGCAGCTCTGGGTTCCTCCCGAGCCAGGTTCAACCCTAACCGTAGCCCTGGCTAAGCAAGTCAAAGCAGCTGGGCTGGTGGCCGCCCATGGCGATCATCGTGCCGGTGACAACGTGGTCTATATGGCCGCCTACCGTCGCCGCCAGGCCCCCCAGGGCCACTAGGGCTGGGTATTTGTTGCCGCAGGTCAAGAATCTAGACCGGCTGCACGTAGACCTGCCGCTCAGGTGCTAGTATGCAACTCTGTCGGTTTTAGCGGAGATCAGCCGCTAAAGGAAACGGGGAAAGCGCAGTGAAAATCTGCCACTGTCCCGCAGCTGTGAGCCGATTTTAGATTTCGGATTTTAGATTTTGGCGGAGCGTGAAACCAAAATCCAAAACCGAAGTTCAAAATTGTGTCAGTCAGAATGCCCGCCGATGGATGCTCATTTTTCTTTCCATCTGCGAGGTACAGATGACTGCTTATAAAGTCTTGCCTGTCCTGGGGTGTTGTAGCTCAGGGCTTTCTTTGATCATGGTGCTGACTCAGCCTCCTATAGGTTAGCTGTGCGTAGCCACAACCACCTGCGGCAGGGCTGCTCTGGCCGCCGCTGTCTATTCACGAATGCTGGTTGTTCATCGGCACCGCCCGGTAGAGGCTCCTGAGCCAGGGCTGTAGCCTGGTTGCGCCTGGGGACAAGTGTTCGTCCCTGAAGAATTGCGATTCCAAGATTAGCCTGGCCCCGCAGCCCAAATCAGTCCACTAGCGCCAGCGCTAGGCCGCGACGAAGGCTGGCGCCGCCCAGTCCTGTGTACATTCATGTCTTTCGCCAATTTTTATGACTCAACCCACACTGTTTGTCTGCGCCCTGTGCAAGTTCCCCACTGCTGAGACCAGTGACACCACCGGGGGCCAGCACCTGATCGATCAGCTCATGCCCCAGTTCGAAGACGGTACGGTTAACCTGCAGCCGGTACGCTGTATGGCCGCCTGCGATCGCGCCTGCAACGCTGCCCTCTCTGCCCCCGGCAAGCTCACCTTCATCTTCAACGACCTATCGCCCCATCAGGCCGCCCCCGACCTGGCAGAATTTTGCCGCCAGTATGCTGCCGCTAGCATGGGCAAAGTGCCCTACGGGCTGCGATCGCCTGCCATCAAGCAGGCCATAGCCTACGTGCTGCCGCCGTTGGCGGTGGAGGAGGTGGAAGCTGCGATCGCCAGGTAGTGGGAGAGTGGATGAGTGTGATCTATATCCATCCACCCATCCACCCATCCACCCATCTACCCATCCACAATCTCAAACTCCACCCCAAACTCCTGCGCCAAGTTGCAGGTGTAGTGGTCAGTAATGTTCGTATCGCTTAGCTCCAGATTGTAGAAGCTGATGACGGGGTGGCGAAAGTACGGCCCCGCATGCCAGGTGCCCACCGCCAGCTTGATAAAGCAGTTACCGGGGATGTGAAAGGCGCGGATATCTTGCGGGTTGGGCTGCTCTGCTGCCCCCGGCGGCGCTACCCCCATCAGCCAGTCTTTGCCCTCCAGCGCTCCCAGGCACTGGGTGCAGCGCTGGTGCCGGGTAACGGTGCGAAACCGCATACCTCTATTCGACAGGGTCATGATGTAGAAGCGGGGAATGCCAGCATCCAGCTTGAGCTGGGCATCGGCGGGGCCAAAGGGAGCCCCGTCAAGGCTGGGGAAGATAACCTGGCCAAAGGGGGCAAAGGACTTTGGGGTAATAGGTTGAGCAGAGAGCTGGTGGAGGGTCAGAGGTAAGGCCATCGCAAAACCTCGCTGGGGAAGCACAGAAGATACAAGCTTTGGGCTGGGTTCAGGCAATCCGTACCGTGAGGTTGGTCTCACACAGCCAGATGCCGACAGCCACGAATCTTTCTCCCTTGACAACAGATTTAATTGTAAAGGGTGTAGCAAAGGCTATCGGTTATACCCCTACGATAGAACTACTGCCTCTGGTTTATTGCTATGACGGCTCCCCAGCTTACCCGCCAGTCCTCACGTTTCCAGGCTCCCCCGTTGGAAAGCGGCGATCGCCTCACTCGCCCCGAGTTTGAGCGCCGCTATGCTGCTGCCGCTGTGACCAAAGCCGAATTAATCGAAGGAGTCGTCTACGTGGCCTCGCCCCTGCGGTTTCAACAGCACGCCGAGCCTCACAGCCGGTTAGACACCTGGCTGGGCACCTATGTAGCCTTCACCCCCGGCACTCGTTCAGGCATTGAACCCACGGTGCGCCTCGATTTAGATAATGAGCCTCAGCCCGACATTGTGCTGTTGATAGATGAACTGGCGGGCGGACGGGCTCGGCTCAGCGAAGATGGCTATTTAGAAGGCTCGCCGGAGCTGGTAATTGAGATTGCCCCCAGCAGTGCGGCCATTGATCTGGGCGATAAAAAGCAGGCCTATCGGCGCAACGGGGTGGCAGAATACCTGGTCTGGCAGGTGTTTGAAAACAAAGTTGACTGGTATGTGCTCAACGATGGTGATTATCAATCGTTGCCAATGGGGGATGACGGGATAATTCGCAGCCGCCAGTTTCCGGGACTGTGGTTGGCGGTGAGCGCCATTCTTCAGGGAGATATGGCTCAGGTGCTGGCGGTATTGCAGCTAGGGCTTCAGTCGCCAGAGCATGAGGCGTTTGTAGTTTCACTGGAGGGCTAGTGCTTGAGCAATTTAATTTTGACAGGCTCTCGTTGAAGGCGATCGGTTGATTGAATTCAGTGGCTCGGCACTGGGCCGCCCGTTACGTACGGCGATTGTGGCGGCGATTGTGGCGTAGAGCCAGCAACCGATACATCACCATACCTGTCATGGTGGCAGAGATACCCCACATCATGGCGATCGCAACCGAGCTCGTCAAAATCAACCCGGTGGTTGTATGGCCGATAGCTCGGGCAACAGAACCCAAAATGAACCAGCCTAGCCCCCAACTCACCGCACCGCTAATGATTTGAATTAAAACCCACCAGGCCATACCAGGAATCTGGGTATAAAACACCAGCCCCTGAATACCGCCGATTATGATGCCTCCTACGGCTCCACTCATGATTAAGCTGCTGTGAAAGGCAACATAGGGCCGCACCATGCTGCTCAGCACTACCCCTAACATCGTGGCCAGAGTCCATCGCACCGTCCCCGAAGCCCCCAAACGCAGCATTGAACCCTGCAAGAGACCGACTGCAGCTCCCAGAACATAGGGAGTGATTCGGGTTGGCTCAGCGGGGATGCTAATCATGGCTAATCCACAGCCTAAAACCGTTAGGCCAACCCAGAGTGAACAGAACGTCCAAGCCCTGTGAGGGGGATAATTGGCGGCCAAAAACAGGGGACGGTTCAGGGCAGAAAAATTCATCGGATGGCATTGACGTCACATTGGGCCAGGGACGATACCGTCGGTGGCGACTCTACCCCCCTGCCTACAGCATACCCCTGCATCCTGAGGCGATGGTGTAATGCGAAACCACAAAACCCACGGGCAAGACGGCATGGACCGTTACCCCCGCGGGTCGCCCTGCGGTTGACCCACGCTACGGTCAGCTAAACCGAGCCGCGTAGCGTGGGTAGAGGCACGAGACCCACGGGTGAAACTACCCAAATAGACGATCGCGCTGCAGGTAGCGCAGCACATTGTCAGGGTCGGGGCGAATCATCACTCCGGTGGCGGGCAGGGCGATCGCCCTGGGGTTCCACTCGATGCGATCGATGGCGTGGTGCAGGTGCAGGTGGTCGATGGTGTGCTGGGTGTCGGCCTCGCTGCCCACCAGGTACAGCCGCAGCCGTCTGCGCCTGCGCTGGGGCATGCCGTCGGGCCGCACGGGCAGAGCCGCCTCCGGCAACGGGGACGGCAGGAAGTATTGAATTTGTAGCATCTGAGGGGATTCCTCCACGAAGAGTTGGTAGGAATCCCCGAATAGTTGGCCACCGCAAGACGCAGAGCTAACGCAGGGTGGCAAAATAAGCACAGCCTGTGGACAGCCTACTTCTGTCTACGGGTTAGGCGCTGGTTGGTGTTGAGACCACCTTCCAGTGCCGACCAAATGTTCGGGGATGAAGTTGCACGGAAACAACTCTAGTCAAAAACAATACGCCATTCGCCCGCCGCACATAACCGTAGGGCGACTTTGGATTTTGGCGACAGATTATGAACAGCCGTAGGGTGCATTAGCGGCCCACAAATCCGCGCAAAGCCCCACAGTCTCTGCTTTTGGCCGCAATGCACCACTCGCGATATCGGGCGTCTAAGAGGCTTATTCAACCGGGCGGAATAGTTATCCTCATAAGCCAATCGTTCATTTGCCAGGCTGAAAGCTTTATTCAGACAGCGAGAGAAGTCTTCTAGCCGCTTAGATCGTTCATCCGGCGTCGAAGATCGTTTATCCGGCATCAAAGATCATTCATCCGGCAGCGAAGATGATTCTTCCATCAATGCGGAGCTGCGATCGCATTGACTGGAATCTTTATCTATGACTAAAGAAGGTCCTTCCACGGCCTGAAATGATTCTTCCATCAATGCGGATTATTCATCCTATAGACAGGAATTTATTGCTCAGGCTCAAAACCCTTTCCCTAGCGTTGCGAAACGACCTTCTGAAGTGGACCACCACCGCGAAGAGAAAGCCTACTGAGCTAGTGTTCCAAACGCTCTGCTTGATTGGGATCGATACGTTGCCTCAATCGCGGACGCTGCCAAACGTCATGGAATTCATCAAAGAGGGGTTGGCTCATCACGAGTTGAAATTGGTCTGCACTAAATGCCGCTAATATCAGCAGCATGGTACGCCCTCTCAGCAAAATGCGAATCCAAATGTTGGTGTCAATAACTGTGCGCGGGGTCATGCTTGGCGCGGTTGTTGGCGTACCGCATTGACCTCGGCCATGATGTCGTCGTCGGTCACCTCGTCTACGGGCGGCTGAGTATAGAGTTCCGTCAGCAGCGCAGTCAGGTCAGAGCGCAAGTCTAATTCAACCAAAGCGTTAGCGACCCGAGCCCGATCGTCTGGCTCTAATTGCCGAACGGCTTGAATCAGTTGTTCTAGCGTGATCGGGACTGAAATCATCGCCTTTCGTAGTCCTTGTTTCTTCAATTGTAGAATCTTCCACCAACCCTAATCCGTAACGCCTCGACCATCTCACGGGTGAGGTACCGGGTACCTGGGCAAACCTGTGAACCCTGCCCCACAGCCCAATTAGGCATCCGGTACCTGGGACGATAGCCGCTCAATAAAGAACAACACCTCCGCCGCATCGTCGTAATCGAGGGCGGGGTCATCGGCCAAGGCAGGGTCGCGGGAGCCGTTGAGGATGGCCACCATCGCCTGGATAAGCTTCTTGCGGGGGACTGGTACTTTTAGGTTGTTGATCAACTCAACAAACAGCGACTGGACTGCATCGACCTGCTGCTGAGCCAGTAGCCCCAGAACGTGCTCTACCAGCTTGCCGCTGCCAGACTGCGCATAGCCCCCCTGCTGCCGGTAGGCCAGATAGGCATCGCGGGCCTGCTGCCATGCCGCCCGAGCCGCTGTAGGGTGGCCGATAGCGGTTTCGATTTTGTGAAGAGTTGAAAAGGTCATCCAGAGAGCTGTTGCATGTCCGAAGAGCTTTTCACAATCAATTGCCCGCTGAATCTCTATACGAGCTTCTTCATAGCAACGAAGCTCAAATAGAGTAGCACCAATATTATTACGAGTGACCCCTTCGTAGCGCAAGTCTCCCTGCTCCATGAAAATATCTGCTGCTTGCCGGTAAAAGTTGACGGCCTCCTCCGGTCGATTCAGTTTGAGGTGGTAGAGAGTCCCCAGCTGATTCAAAATCATTGCCTGCCCGGCCCAGTCTCCTATCCGGGTCTCAATCTCCAGAGATTTACGGTAAGCCATCTCTGCCGCCTCATACTGGCCTGCTCCCTGGTGCGAATTGCCGATTTGGTGATAGGTCTTGGCAACTGATTGAGGATCATTTTGCTGCTCAAACAGAGTAAGGACTTCTTTGAAATAGATAATCGAATCTTCATACCGCTCCTGTAACATAAGTACTGTTGCCAGATTTAACTTACTTAGGGCTACCCCTCGAAAGTTTTCTAGTTTTTCGTATAAGTTAATTGCGTTTTCAGATATTGCCGCCGCTGCTTCTAGTTGCCCCAATGTCTGAAGACAAATGGCTTGTTCATTTAAAGTTCCTGCCAGCATAACCTCTCCCCGATCACTCAGGGTCTCAAACAGTTTTTGAGCGGTAACGAAAAGCTCCAGAGCCGAAGCTGCCTGCCCGCTCCTTATAAGCACTTCACCCAGGAGCCAATAGGCCAAAGCCAAATCGTAGTCAGCTCCACGATAAGCTGCTGACCCTGCTGCCTTAGCCTTTACTAACAGAGCTTGAGACTGCCTGTAAGCCTCTTGCAGCTGCCTTTGATCCAGCAGTCGATGAATCTGCAATCGCTCGTTCTCAAACTGAGTCTCACCCCACTCCGGCATCACCTCTGCTGCCCTTTCTCGCAGGGCCATTGACCGCGCTAAGGCCTGAGGTTGATTCAGGCTTGCCAGCAGTTGTTCAATCTTCCCGGCAGTAGCGGCGACTTGTTTTGCTAAGTCACCATCGGCATCCAGCCACTGCCCCAGCCAGTCTAGCAAGGCTATCAGGTTAGGCAGTTCCAGCAGCGTCAGCTTAAAGGCCAAAGTACTGTCTTTAAGGACCTTCTCATATAGAAAATTGACCAGTTGCACCATCGCCTCAGCCCAGGTAGCGGTGAGCTGGGCCAAGTGCTCTGGGGGTTGCCCCAACTGTAGGTAGGCAGGCAGAGCCGAGTCGAGCCGCAGGTATCCATATTCTTGCTCTTCAGCCATGCCGACCTCCATCAGCCTAATAGCAATGGTTTTGGCCTCTTCGACTTCAACGCTCATGAGTGTTGCCAAAACGACTATTTGCCCACCTCCATGCACCACCGCCAACCGTTTCACTCGCTCCCTCATTTCATCAGGCAATCGCCGCAGCGACAGCTCCACACTGGCATACAGCGAGTTCTCCCGCTCTCCAGGATTCTCCGCCTCCAGCTTCGCCATCAACTGCGCTACATTCCGCGTCGTCGCCCGCACTCCTTTCGCCACTTCCCTGGCCAGCAGCACCAGGGCGCGGGGGTGGCGGTTCACGGTTTCCACCAGTTCCGTAATCTCCTCCGGGGTGGTGGCATTGTCGCTGGCGGGGGGCTCCCAGCCGTGCTGGGCCATCACCTGCTCCACCAGGCGCACGGCTTCGGTTTCGCTCAGCCGCCCGAGTTCCACGGTGCATTTGGCCCTGGCAAAGGGGGCGGGCAGGGCTTCGCGGCTGGTAAACAGCAGGCGGCAGCGGCCATCGGCAGCGAGAAATTTCTGGCAAAGGGCCAGCAGTGCCGTCACATCTGCCACGCCAGCGGGGTTGTTGCCCTCGCTATTGGGCAGCACGCTCTCCATATTGTCGAGCACGATCAACGTCGGGTAGTCCCGCAGGGCGCGTTCGATGAGCTGCAGGGCTTTGGCCTGGTCGTCGCCGTACTGGGCCACCAGGTAATTCGGCACCAGTTGCCCGCCGATCACCTGCAGCACGCCCTTCACATCCTGCACGTTCTGCGGCTCTACGCTGACAGAGGCCGCCCGCCCAAATCGGCCCGACTGCACCAGCCAGCGGGCCAGTTCCGTCGCCAGAGCCGTCTTACCCAGGCCGCCGCTCCCGCGAATCACGGCGTAGGGTTCCTGCTGTAGCAATCGCTCCAGGTGCAGCAGTTGGCGGCTGCGACCGACAAAGCGGTGCTCCGGTTCTGGGGGCAGCTGGCCCAGTTGTTTCTGTCGCCGCTCAGTCTGTAGTCTGGCAGCCGCTTCCCCCACAGTGACGGTAAACAGCTGGGGGTCGGCTTCATCCTGATAGAGCACGGGCACAAACCAGTCCTGCAGCTCCAGGTTGCCCGCCCCCATAATTTTGAAGCGGTAGGGGTCGCCATAGAGGGCCTCCTGCCCGGCCAGCATGGCATCCCCCACCCGTTTGCCCTCCGCCAGGGTGCGATAAAAGGGCTCTACAAAGCGGCGGGCAGTTTCCACCAGCACCGAATGGCTCATGGCCACCACAGACCCCATCCCTTCTTCCAGCAGCCGAGCAGCAACGGAGGCCATCGGGTCGGCGGTGGCTTGGGCAGTCTGGCAGGCTTCTAAAAAAATCAGCGGCACGCTGTAGTGCCTCAGCTCCGCTGCCAGCTCCGGGGCGTGAATGAGTTTGAGCAGCCGCTGGCCCAGCTTGTCGGCGTCGCGAGGGTCTTCAAAACAGAGGGCACCCAGCCCTACGCGGCGGTCATACACGCCGTGGCCGTCAAAGTGGACGATTTCGTAGGGGTCGTTTTCCTCTCGCGCCTTTTGCAGGGCCTTTTGCATAGCAGGAAAGGTAGGCGGACTTAACAGATCCACCTTCACCAGGTCTTCCCCCAGTTCCTCCACCGCCTGCACCAGAGCCTTGGCGCTGATGCGGTGGTCGATGTAGCCGACAGCGTGACCGTCCTCATCCACTTCGGGGCGGGGGCTGATCAGCAGCACCCGAATGGGCAGGTCAGCCTGCAGCGTTTCTGTACGCTTGCGGTTGGGCAGTCGCCGCCGCACCCGCACCCCGTTCGCCCCCTGGGAGAGGTAGCCGTCGCCGTCGTGCAAAATTTCCCACGGCAGCGAGAGCAAATCGTTAGCCGCTTCGCGCACTTTGGCCGCTTCGTCGTCGGGGGTGCCTTCTGGGGGTTCGCCATCCACCTGCACAGAAAAGCGGCGATCGCCCCTGGTACGCTTCCATTCATCTAACGGTTCTCGGGCAGAATCCGCGATCGTCGCGGCCCGGTAGAGTTCCTGGCCCCATCGAGGCAATGCTTCTTCGGCCTGCGTTGCCCGTTGTTTAAAGACACCTGTAGGCCACTGATAGTACCGCTCTATGTACCAGCGGATTTCCTCTAGCTCTACAGGCCCCAGCGGAGCGGTGAAATGATACTGGCGGCTGGTGATGGCGCGACTGTTGTTGGCAGGGAGATAGGTGAGTTCAGCAATGGCGGTAGCACGCCTGACGCCAGCGCTTTCGATAATTTGCGGATTTTTCAGCTCTAGCAATAGTTCTTCGACGGGCTCAACCTCGACAATTTGCCCCGATCGCCAGTCGTTAGGCAGCTGTAGCCCCAGTGCCGCCGCAATTCTGGGAATAGCCTCGTTCAGTCCGGTCGGTCCCTCTTCCACAAAGATATAGAGCGGGTCGTTGGGGAAGTAACGCTTGAGAATGTTTTGTCGCGTTCCCGGCAGAACGACTGGAATCACCTTGTAGCCGTCCGATCGCTGTGCTGCCGTCTCTATGGCTAGGTCAATCTCGTCAGGCACCCAGTTTGAGTCGAGGGCATCCAGGCTGACCACCACCAGGAAATGCCGCGCCGTGCGAATGGCATGCTTGATGGTGTCCGTCAGCTCGTCTCCCCCCGTCAGCTCACGAGAGTCGACCCAGGATACCTGCCCATGGGCCTCCAATATTTCCCGCAGCCGTCTAACCGTATCGTCGTCCCTAGTCGAGTGAGAAATAAAGATGTAGTCACTCATGCCCTGGTGATGCCCGATAAAGTGCCGACTGAGCCCAAATCGCCAGATTTATGCCTGGGCTACTTAATCACCACCAAGATAGCCGACCGCTTTCCGGAAAGCTTTGCCTGCTTATCTCTGGCACTCGCTGAATAGTCCTGAAAATTACCCTGACCCTAGATCCATCAGCCACATCCGAAGGTGAACCCAGAACTTGCGAATTCATGGTCCTGATTGCTCGCTGGACCGTCATACCCGTGTAAACGGGCATCTAATCGAGGGCAGCTGCTACCAAGTAGATTCCCGCCTCCGCGGGAATGACAGGCATGGTCCTTTTTAAAGCAATGACCTGGGATGCACTCCATAACCCAATCCGAAATCTAAAATCCCCTCACACTTCTTACAACACCGCGAAGAAATGCAAAACCTTCCATCCTTACTTGGTAAGCTGAAGGTTTGTTCTTCGATCGCAGAGTAGGGCAGTAGCAGGCATGGACAATAAATTGATGCTGATGATTCCGGGGCCGACCCCGGTACCGGAGCAGGTGCTGATGGCCATGGCCAAGCACCCCATGGGCCACCGCAGCGGCGAGTTTAGCGCCCTCATGGGCGAGGTTACCGAAGGCCTCAAGTGGCTGCACCAGACGCAAAACGACGTGCTGGTACTGGCCGCCAGCGGCACCGGGGCCATGGAAGCAGGCATTATCAACTTTCTCAGCGCAGGGGATAAGGTGCTGGTGGGCAACAACGGCAAGTTTGGCGAACGCTGGGGCGATGTAGCCCGCGCCTACGGCCTCGACACCCAGGAAATTACCGCCGAGTGGGGCAAACCGCTGAATCCTGACGACTTCAAGACGGCTCTGGAGGCCGACACCGCCAAAGAAATCAAAGCGGTGATTATCACCCACAGTGAAACCTCCACTGGGGTGCTCAACGATGTGGAAACCATCAATCGCCACGTCAAGGCCCACGGCGCACTGATCATGGTCGATGCGGTGACCAGCCTGGGGGCTTGCTCCGTACCTGTCGATGAATGGGGATTGGACGTGGTGGCGTCTGGCTCTCAAAAGGGCTACATGATTCCGCCCGGTCTGGCCTTTGTCAGCGTCAGCGCCAGGGCGTGGGAAGCTTACGAAACGGCGACCCTACCCAAGTACTACCTCGACCTCAAGCCCTACAGCAAGGGAGCCGCTAAAAATACTACCCCCTTCACTCCTCCGGTTAACCTGTTCTTTGCCCTCCACGCAGCGCTGCAAATGATGCAGAAAGAAGGGCTGGAGGCCATCTTTGCCCGCCACGATCGCCAGAAGCGAGCTACCCGCGCCGCTATGGCGGCTCTCAACCTGCCGCTATTCGGGGCCGACGACTGCGCCAGCCCGGCGATCACCGCCGTTATGCCCCAGGGGGTAGATGCCGAGCAAGTTCGTTCGGTGATGAAGAAGCAGTTTGACATTGTTCTGGCGGGGGGCCAGGACCACCTGAAGGGCAAGATCTTTCGGATTGGCCACCTGGGTTTCGTGTGCGATCGCGATATTCTAACCGCCGTTGCCGCTCTCGAATCAACCCTCACCCACCTTGGCTACGACCAGTTCACCCCCGGTGCCGGAGTCAATGCCGCCGGGCAGGCGCTGCTGGCTTAAAGAGCTAAATAGTGTAGCTCTCGCTTTAGACCTCCGAGTTTTTCTCAAAATTCGGAGGTCTTGTCGTCCGAGGGCTTGTCGTCTACAACTCAGGTAGCTCGGTATCGAGGCCAAAGGCCTGGGCCGGCGGCAGCTGCAGCACGCTGAGCAGCCCGTCGAGCATGTACTGCACCGCCAGCGCCGCCAGCAGTACCCCCAGCACGCGGGTAACTACATTGATACCGATTTGACCCAGAAACTTGCCCAGGGGCTGTGACAGCAGCAAAAAGACGTAGCACAGCAAAATCACCACCCCGGCAGCGCCCAGCACTACGGCCAGCCCCAGGTAGTAGTTGGTCGACTCCCGTGACAGCACCAAAATGCTGGCCAGGCTGCCCGGCCCGGCAATCAGCGGAATCGCCAGGGGAAACACGCTTACATCCTGCCGCTCCACCGCTTCCTCGGCCTCGGCTTTGGTCTCACGCTCTTGGTGCACAAAAATCATGTCGAGGGCAATCTTAAACAGCAGAAACCCCGCCGCAATTTGAAAGGCTTGCAGGCTGATGCCAAGGTTGTGCAGCACGTAGGCCCCCGTCAACCCAAAGACCAGCAAAATAATGGCCGATACGACTACGGCGCGGGTGGCGATTTGGGTTTGCTCGGCTTCGCTGCGATCGCCCACCAGAGCCAGGTACAGAGGCGTTAGCCCCACCGGGTCGATTACGACAAACAGGGTAAAGAAGGCCTTAGCAAAGAGCGGCAGAACAATGGGCATAGGGTCGCCTGGGAAATTCTCTAAAATTTAGCGCCGTTTTAGGGCGGTGGCGCGATCGGTGCGCGATCGCTTGCTTCTGCCAAGCGTTTAGAGGGGCGATCGCACCCCCACTGAACTAGCCAGCCATACTCCCACAATTGTGCAGAATTTACCTCAATGGCCTGTAATTAAGTTTGGTAACACCTCAGCTCGGCCAGCCTTACAAAGGCTGTTAAAAACTCCGATATATTTCAAAGCAATCGTAAGGGACACTATTCCACTGGTCTGCGCTGGGTACCCTACAGGTACTTTTGAGGGGTGCCACCCCCCACCCCGCTGTCTATTTATGAATCTGCGTCACAAAACATTACTCTTGACTACCCTGCCCCTGCTGGGGCTGATGGCCATTTTGTTCGGCAGTTTTTCAGTGATCTTGCAGCGCAGCTACGGTCGCCTAGAACAGCAAGACGCCCAGCGCAACTTACAGCGGGTCGATGAAGTGCTGGCAGGCGATCTGGCTCAACTGCAAAGTCTTACCGAAGACTGGGCCGCCTGGAATGACACCTACACCTTCGTTCAAGACCGCGACCCTAGCTATGTCGAGTCGAACCTGAGCAAGTACGCATTCGAAAGCCTGCAGCTCAATCTGGTCGCCGTTGTGAACCGCGAGGGAACGATCGTCTACGGCACCAGCTACGACTTCGAAAATCGAGCTTTTTCATCCCTCCCGACCGATCTGGCGCCGCAGCTTGCACCCGATAGCCCGCTAATGCAGTTTCAGCACCTGGCCGCTCATCACCAGGGATTGATGACGGTAGATGGCAAGCTCATGCTGGTGGTGGTAGAACCGATTTTGCGCAGCGATGCCACTGGTCCAGCCCGAGGGGTTTTATTGATGGGGCGCTACGTAAGCCCAGATGTAGTCGAATCGTTAGCGCTGCGCACCCGCCTCGATCTGCGCCTCTACCCCATTAAAGAAGATGCGCTAACAGAGAGTGAGCTACCAGAGACGCTGCAGCCCATTGCCGCGACGCTCAGTCAGGCGACCGATCTAGCCAACTTTCCTACCCTGGTGCGCACTCAGTCAGCCGATATCCTGGCCGGGTATGCCCTCTGGCCCAACGTGTACGGCCAGCCCCAGGCGCTGCTGGAGGTTAAGCTCCCCCGCGATATCTACTACCAGGGGCAGGTTAGCCGCCACTACCTGGGCTGGTCGCTGCTGGGGTCGTGCCTGGTGTTTACTGGCGGCATGCTGCTGCTGCTCGATCGCGTCATTTTGCGGCGGCTGCTAGGGCTCAGCCAGCAAGTGCAGCACATTGGCCGCTCTAATGATCTCACCCAGCGAACCTCGGTAAAGGGCACCGATGAGCTGAGCCATCTCAGTCATCAAATTAACGATATGCTGGGCGAACTGCAAATTAGTCGTGAAAAGCTGATCGCCGAGCAGCAAAAGGCCGAGCAGCTGCTGCTTAATATTCTGCCCGCTGCGATCGCCGGAGAGCTGATGCAGACCAAGGCTTCTGTTCCCCAACACTTCGACGAAGTGACCATTTTATTTGCCGATATTGTGGGCTTTACCAGCCTTTCCAACCGGCTGTCGCCGATTCGGCTAGTCGATTTGCTCAACCGAATTTTTTCGGCTTTCGATAGCCTGGCGGAGCAGCTAGGGCTAGAAAAAATTAAGACCATCGGCGATGCCTACATGGTGGCGGCGGGGCTGCCCACCCCCAAAGAAGACCACGCGGAAGCGATCGCCGAAATGGCCCTGGCCATGCAGCAGGTGATGGCGTCGTTTCAGGCTGAGCTGGGAGAACCAATTGAAATTCGAATTGGCATCAATACGGGCGTTGTGGTCGCCGGGGTGATTGGCACCAAAAAGTTTATCTACGACCTTTGGGGCGATGCCGTTAACGTGGCCAGCCGCATGGAATCATCAAGCGAGCCGGGCCATATTCAAGTTACCGCCACCACCTACGAGCGCCTCAAAGACAACTACCGGCTCGAAAAGCGAGGCTATATCTCCGTCAAAGGCCGAGGCGATATGGAAACCTACTGGCTGCAAGGGCACCGCCCTGAGGCGCTGTTCTGCCCGCTGAGGGCCATGGGTAACAGTGTCGGTCCAGGACTTTGATAACTAGGGAAGACATAGCCATGGCCATTCCCTGAGCGAAGTCGTTGGTGAAGCCGCCCCAGAGGGGCTAGGGAATGGCTATTTTTAGAGCAACGCCACATGTCGCTGACGCGCCACTCCAAAATGGCTGCAACCCTTATGCATCAAGGGTTACCATGATGACACTGCTTGAGTGTCATTGATGTCATCGGGTGGCCTTTGAGCCTAGGTGACAACCCTGATCACCTTACAAGTCCACCTGAGGAAGCCCCTACCCCTATAGCTAGTGTTCTAGGTGGAGAAACCTGGGGGAGAGTGGGCAGATGTAGAGAGATGTGCTACCTTATTCAACATTAAGGCATTTCTCGACAGGACGGATGTGTACGTGGTCCATACATAGCTGAACATCTCCCCTCTGCCGTCCTCTAGCGCGCATGTTCAGCACTTGATAACCCCCGAGTCCCCAAGGACTCTACACGCCCACTGAGTTGCTCAGTGGGGGCTATCGGTGCTGACCTCAACAACCCTGTCTGCAAGAACGCCAGTGTAGTTAGTTCCTACTGGGTCTCCTGGGACAACTCCTAAGGAGGTCAAAATGCTGAAATGGCTTTCTAAGCCAAAACCGGACCCTGTAGAGGATCCCGTAGGTCTAGAGATCACTATCAGGATCTCGGAGGCCTTGCTGGAGAAGGCGATCGCTAGTGGTTTTCTTAGAGGGCTACCGTGGGTCCTAGCTGGCCTAGCAACCGTCCTAGCCGGGGCTTATACCCTGGAAGGCCGGGAACTGCCACCCATCCCCACTGAAAACCCTCCCGAAGCTAGCAGGCTCCAAGAGGGTCAATAGGGGATCTGATAGCTAACAGAACGATATGGCCCGGGGGGTGTCCTTGGGCCTTTCTTATGGGTCCCATTGTAGCCCCGGGGTTAACCTCTAGGGGGAAAAAAGAGAGCCTCAAGTTTTCTGGTTTATCTTTAGGAACCGGCCAACATCTTGAACTAATGCTTGAGCAGCGGCAAGCCTCATTTCATGTTTAGGCTGGATTTCAGTCTCATAGCGTATTGAAAAAGACGTTAAATATTGATAATGCTTAACCACCTTCGATAGTTTTTCCGGCTGGGTTTTATATATTCCTGGCAGTTTTCCGGCCACTGCACTGTAAACAGCCCGTTCACAGGAGGGGGGTGCGATCAGTTCAGGTTTTAGGCTCCTATGAATAGGGTCGGATCCCTGAGTTTTCTTAATGAGGCTTGTTAGCTCTTCTTTTAACTTCTCAAGCGTATCTAAGTTCTGTTTCATCTCTAGCTCTAGCATTAGGCGAAAAGCCTCAGCTTCCTTGGCCTCCTTTTCGGCCTCCTGCTCTCTTCTAAAGTTCTCTTGATAGTTGAAAGCCTTACGACCCCATAGGAAGGCCAAAGTAGGACCTAAGGAGAACTTGATCAAGCTGCTCAGGAATATAGGAACGTTCTCAGGGGTTTTTAATGCCTCCCAGGTCTCCCGGGTTGCAATGGTCCCGTAGGAGGCTAGAGCCTGGAGACTGCTTATAGCAGTTTCCTCCGCAGCTTCAATCATGGGGATTCACTGAGCTAACTTTCTACCATTCTGGCCTAGCTCCATAAAGCTATGACAAGAACAGCTCCAGAGAGCTATTGGAGAAGGAATCTAAAACCTCAGATTCCCGTATCGAGAGATAAGCGGGTAACGCGATTCGAACGCGCGACATTCACCTTGGCAAGGTGACGCTCTACCACTGAGCTATACCCGCATAAAAACCAGAGTCGGAGGTGCTCGTTCGCTGGTTTTGACCTTGTCTAGAATCTCAAAAAACTGTGACTATGTCAACATTTTCTTGAAATTTTTCTGGGCTTAGACCGAGCTAGCATCCGGAGCAATAACCGGCTGAGCCGATACGGTAACCCCAGGCCCCAGGCGGGCTGTGCCATTACTGTCACCACTGCCCATCACCGAGTGAATCTGCCCCATCAGGCTAGCCATTTCTAGGGCGCTCATGGCGTAATCCCAACCGTGGTTGGCTTTAATGCCAGCCCGCTCAAGAGCCTGCTGCAGGGTATCGGTCGTGAGTACCCCAAAGATGATGGGCACCCCGGTTTGAAACCCGGCGGCGGCTACACCCTTGGCCACTTCTGCCGCCACATAATCAAAGTGAGGCGTAGCGCCTCGTATGACGGCCCCTAGGCAAATAACGGCGTTGTAGCGCCCGCTGAGCGCTAGCTGTCGCGCCACCAGCGGAATCTCAAAACTACCTGGTACCCAAGCGTAGTCCACCTGGGTACCCTCGGGATTAACGTCGATACCGTGGCGCTTGAGGCAGTCCTGGCAGCCCTCCAGCAGTTTGCCGGTAACTAAATCGTTAAATCGGCCCAGCACGATGGCAAACCGGGGAGACCCGGTGGAAACTAACGTGCCCTCAAATACCGCCATAAATAATTAGTCTCTACACCACAAAGTAGTTGAGGCCGCCAACGACAACAACCAGCACGCCCCAAATAATAGAGCCAAACAGAATCAACCGCTTAGACTGATCCCAGTCCTGGGGAGAGGCGTAGGCCACCGGCACGTACACCACCAGCACAAAAGACATCAGCACCAGGGCAAACAGCGCGAGCTGAAACAGAATTACCATTGGTTTATCTTTACTCTCTCAAACACAGCAGCGGAGACGGCGGTAAGCAACCCAGCTAATAGCCCAAGGCCAGGTTAACAGCCACACTACCCTAACCAGTACGCTATCAGAAAGAGGCCCCTGCGAAAAGTATGGCCCGAAAAGATGTGCCCCCAAACCTATGGACCTAGTGCTCTGCCACACTACCGCCGACTTCGACACCCTGGGGGCTGCCGTGGGGCTGACGCGCCTGCAGCCAGGGCGGCGAATCGTGCTGACCGGGGGCAGTCACCCCACGGTGCAGCGGTTCTTAGCCTTCCACCGCGATGAGTATCCGCTGATTGAGCGGCGGGCCGTCGATCCCAGCCAGATTCGCCACCTCACTCTGGTCGATGCCCAACAGCCCGAGCGGTTTGGCCCAGCGGCTGATTGGATCACCCAGGCCGCAAAAAATCAGGTGCCTGTCACCGTATACGACCATCATCCCGCCGCTGAGAAGACGGATGAATCGGGGGCGGTGGTGGCTCAGGAGCGCACAATTGAGGCCGTGGGGGCCGCAACTACGCTGGTCGTAGAGGCGCTGCAGCAGCAGAATGTTGAGCCCACCGTTGCCGAGGCAACGGTGATGGCCCTGGGCATTCATGTGGATACAGGCTCGCTGCTGTACGAAACCGCCACTGCCCGCGATGCGGCTGCTCTGGCCTGGCTGATGGGTCACGGAGCCAGCCTTGCCGTGATGGCCGACTTTGTCGAACCAGCGCTCAGCCCAACGCTGCAAGACTTGCTGACGGAGGCACTAGCGGCGCTCCAAGTAGAGACGGTAGAGGGCCACAGCCTGGCCTGGGTGCTGCTCAAAATCGATCGCTACCTGCCGGGGCTATCGGGGCTGGCCGAGCAGCTGATGTCGCTGGCCGAGGCCGACGCTCTGCTGTTTGGAGCCTACTATCCTGGACAAGAAAAGGAGTCTTCTCAGGCGGAGGATGTATCCATTCCACAAAAGCTGACGCTGATTGCTCGGGCTCGGGGCCGTCTGGGCGATCGCCTGGACTGGGGCGCACTCCTGGCGACGGTGGGCGGCGGTGGGCACCCAACGGCGGCCTCGGCGGCGACAACGACGGCCGATCCGGAGGCGGTGGTGCAGCGATTGCTGGAGCAAGCGCGATCGCAGCTGCCGCCCCAGCCCACCGCCCGCGATCTAATGTCGTCGCCGGTCCGCACCATTCGCCCTGAGACGACAATTCGCGAGGCCCAGCGAATTTTGCTGCGCTACGGCCACTCGGGCCTATCGGTGGTGGATGAGAGCGATCGCCTGGTGGGCGTGATCTCCCGTCGAGATCTCGATCTGGCCCTCCACCACGGCTTTAGCCACGCGCCAGTGAAGGGCTACATGGCCACCAACCTCAAAACCGTCGCCCCCGACACTCCCCTGTCCGACATCGAACACCTGATGGTGACCTACGACATTGGCCGTCTGCCGGTGCTGCGGGAAGGGGCATTGGTCGGCATTGTGACGCGCACTGATCTGCTGCGCCACCTGCATCAGGAGCCAGTTTCTGCCGTTGCTAAGCAGGCACTCCCCGCTCGGCCCACGGCGGCAACTCTGCAGCAGACCTTAGAGACCAATTTATCGCCTGAGCTGCAGGAAATTTTGCGGCAGATTGCGGCAGCGGCCCAGGAGCGCGGCTGGCACCTCTACCTGGTGGGCGGTGCCGTACGCGATCTGCTGATCGGTGGCGATCGCGCCTCAACCGTCTTACCCGACCTAGATCTGGTGGTCGATGGCGGCTTGAACGCGGTTCAGGTGGGGGCTGGGGTGGAGCTGGCTGCCGTGGTCGAGCAGCACTTCCCAGAAGTCGATGTGCAGGTGCACGGGCGGTTTCAGACGGCGTCTCTGGTGTGGCGCAAAGATCTCGACCACAGCCTGGCTGGACTGATGGTCGATATCGCCACCGCCCGCACCGAGTTTTACCCCTACCCGGCGGCCAACCCCGAGGTCGAGGCCAGCTCCATTCAGCAGGACCTGTACCGCCGCGACTTCACCATCAACGCCCTGGCCCTGCGGCTGACCTCGCCCGGTGCTGGGCAGCTGCTCGACTACTTTGGCGGGTTGATGGACCTGCGGCAGGGCACAATTCGCGTTCTGCACGCCAACAGCTTTATTGAAGACCCCACCCGCATCTACCGAGCCGTGCGGTTTGCGGTGCGCCTGGGGTTTGGCCTCGATGCTCAAACCGAGGGCTACATTCGCCACGCCCTGGCCAGCGGAGCCTACACCCAAATGCAGCGCCAGGTCAGGCGCGCCCCTGCCCTCCAGGCCCGGCTTAAAAACGAGCTCAAGTACATTCTCGAAGCCCGCTACTGGGAGGCCGCCCTGGCCCTGCTCGACCAGCTGCAGGCCCTGCGCTGCCTCCACGACGACCTGGCGATGACCCCGGCCCTATGGCAGCAGCTGCGTCGGCTCAGCCGCTGGGTAGAGCGCTTTGACTGGGCAGAGGTAGAGCCACCCTGGCTGCTGCGGCTGGAGGGACTGCTGGCCGCGGTACCGACCGAGGCGCGATCGCCCCTGGCTGCCGACCTGCACCTGAGCGATCGCACCCAAGAGCGCCTTACCCACCTCGACGAGCGAGAACACCGCTGGCAGGCCCTGGCGGCTACTAACCCTGCTCCCAGCGATCTCTACACCGCGTTTAGCCAAGCCGACAGGGCCACCCTGCTGCTGGCCAGCGCCCGCCACCCCCGCCGTCTAGGACCAGCCATCTGGCAATACCTGATGCAGTGGGCCGTCACCCCGGCCCTAATCGATGGCAACCAGCTCAAAGCTTTGGGCTATCGACCAGGGCCTCAGTTTAGACCCATGCTGGATGCTCTGTTTGCAGCCCAGCTCAACGGTGAGATTACTACGTCAGCAGAGGCCGAGACCTGGCTGGCCCAGCGTTATCCCAGGCCCTAGCCAGGGCGCAAGATATTGGCACATCCCCGCTCTGAACGCGTTGAGAACGGGTTACAGTGGCAAAGATATTTGACCGCCCTGTGTTTATGACCCTAGCCGTGGGCACCGCCCTGCAAAATGGTACCTACGTCATCGATGCGTGGGTAGCCGATGACGCCGTTGGCCCCCTGTACCTGGCCATGGACGTATCTCGGGGGCAGTGGATTCAGCTGCGTGTGTTGGGCAGCCGCAAGCCAGAGACCCTGCCCGACGTCTCGGAGAGGCAAGCCTTCTACCGCTATCTAGATCAGGTGAATGGGCTTAAGCACAGGGCTCTGCCGCAGCGTCTGGGCGGGTTTGAAGAAGAGGGTGTCTGCTACCAAACTTTGGCCAACCCAGCCGGTATGCCGCTCGATCGCCTTATCCCTGGTCAGGCTCCCCTTCCGCCTCGAACTAGCCTAGCTGTGCTGCGTCAGCTGATCGAGGTACTTGAAACGTTGCGTCCCCTGGGCTGGGCTGGGCTGCGGCTCACCCCCGATCAAGTCTGGTATGCCCCAGAGGCTAAAACTATTACCTTTACAGGGTTTGACCTGGTTCAATTACCCCCAGCAGAGACCAGTTCAGCGGCGAGTGATTCTGTCTCTCGCGCAGAATCGGCCATAGAATCGACCCTGGTGCGAGGTCTCACTTATCTGCTGTATTTTTTACTGACCGGGCAGCGGGCTGAGGCCACCAAGGCCCCGCTCACCGTCGAGTTCCGCCGCTGCCACCCAGCCTTACCCACCAGTCTAGATGCGGCCCTGGAGGCCGGTAGCCCCGCCGCCGGACAGTTACCCAAGCTTTCGCTAACGGATTGGACCGCGCTGCTGCCCGCTGACACTGAGCTACCCCCAGCTCAATTATCTACTGAACGGTCAACTGATCCTGCCGCCCCGGCGGCGGCCCCGCCCTCGACTGGGCCAGCGACCGTAGTTGTGGCTAGCCGCTCCACTTCAGTTAGTCAGTTAGAACCGCAGACCTGGGGGCGCGATCGCCCCCGCGCTACCGCCGCTAGCACCCCCTCCCGACGGTCCTCCACGACTCTGGCTCTGGCCTTGACCGGGTTAGTGGCTACTGTAAGCGGCCTGGGCCTGGGTCTCTATGCTCGCCTGCAGCCCGCCACCTCGGCCAACCCCGAGCGGCTCAACCCCAATCAGTCCTTTCCACCCCTACCCGACTGGGATGGCAGCGAACTCTGGCAACCCTGGAACGATGCTCCGGCTCTGCGCGATCGCCCTGACTACGGCAATACACCGCCCCCGGGTTCTGAGCCTGCTCCCGACTTTGCTCCCGATCCGCAGGAACCTGCCGCCCCTCCGCCGGCTGTGCCCCAACCTCAGCCCACCTCTGACCCGGTTGCCGAACCCGAAGAATCCTGGGAAGAACCCTGGGAGACTCCGGTCGAGCCCTGGCCCCAGCCAGGGGAGCCAGCCCTGCCGGCAGATCCGCCCCCTCAACCCAGCGTCGCTCCGGTCCCGGCGCCAGAGCCGCTGGCACCGCCGGCACCGCTCGAGGCCCCTCCCTTAACCGCCCCTCCAGAGGGAGCTGCACCGGCTCCTATCACCGCGCCGACCCGCCCGCCCGCGGCGCCAGCCCCGGCGTCTAGCTAGACACCGAGCGAGGCGGGCCAGAATTTACCTGAATATCTGCCCGGTGTTAGATGAATAAGAACGTTATAATTCTCTACAGTTAGTATTTCTACTACAAGATCCGTTTCCCTGAGGTTTACCATGAGTAGCCCTGTGCTGCATGCGTTTTACGTTGGCCGCGCTTTGGCCGACGCCATCAACGAGCGGGCTGAGCGACTGTTGACCGACGGCCTCAGCCTGGTAGGCAAGTTTGACGCCGAGCAGCGGGAATACTTTCGGCAGTTTACTGAAGACGTCATGGCCCGGGCCCAGCAGGCTGAGGCCGAGGCCGGAGTGACTTACTCCAGCACTGCCCCGACGGCTGCCGAGACCGATCTGCAAGCCACTATCGACACCTTGCGAGCCGAAATTGCTCAGGTACGGGTTGCTCTACAGCAGTATCGAACCACCTCCCAGGTCTAGAGGTGCCCTGCACCCTAGCTTGGCAGTTTAAGCATCCATCGCCGCTGTCCAATGCTGGGATGGCGCCATCTAAGGCCGCTGCTGTCGCCCCTGTTTTCCCTGCCTAGGAGCCTGAGTGTCTGCTGTTTCCGATTCGTCTGCGTCGTCCAAGCTACCGTCCTCCCAAGTCCACGGGGAGGGTAACTTGGGTCATGGTTTGGAAGTCAACGGCGGTGTCCTAGACCCACTGCCCCCCGGCCAGTTGCCGGAGGGTGAAACGACGTCACAGCTGCCCCTGGCCAGTACGATTGGCATTGAGTCGTCTGACGAAAAGGGTCTGCCCTTTAGCCAAAAAGCCTACCGCTGGAATCAGGGCCGCTACTCTCGCCAGCGCCGCTTTGTCGATATCTGGGGTTTTGTGCTGCAGCTGCTGTGGGCCCGCTGGCTCTATGGCAAAGCCTGGAGCTATGGCGGCGCTATGACCCCCGATGCCCAGGCGGCGCGGCGGCATCAGCTAGCGGTATGGATTCGCGAAACGCTGCTCGATCTAGGGCCGACGTTCATTAAGGTAGGTCAGCTCTTCTCGACTCGAGCCGATATTTTCCCCATCGAGTTTGTCGAAGAGCTCTCTAAATTGCAGGATCGCGTACCCGCGTTTAGCTATGAGCAGGTCCGCGACATTATTGAGGCCGACCTAGGTAAGCCCATCCACACCCTCTACCGCACCTTCGACCCCATTCCTCTGGCCGCTGCTAGCCTGGGTCAGGTGCACCGCGCCCAGCTGCACAGCGGTGAAGAGGTGGTCGTCAAGGTGCAGCGACCGGGGCTGCGATCGCTCTTCACCATTGACCTCTCGATTCTTAAAGGCATTGCCCACTACTTTCAAAACCATCCCAGCTGGGGAAAAGGGCGCGACTGGCTTGGTATTTACGCCGAGTGCTGCCGCATTCTGTGGGAAGAAATTGACTACCTCAACGAGGGGCGCAATGCCGACACCTTTCGCCGCAACTTTCGAGGCGAAGACTGGGTTAATGTACCTCGGGTCTTTTGGCGGCTAACCTCCTCGCGGGTCGTCACCCTGGAATACATGCCGGGCATCAAGATCAGCCACTACGATGCCCTGGAGGCCGCTGGCCTGGACCGCAGCCGCCTGGCCCGCCTGGGCGCTCAGGCCTATCTGCACCAGCTGCTCAACAACGGCTTTTTCCACGCCGACCCCCACCCCGGCAACATCGCCGTCAGCCTGGATGGCTCGCTCATTTTCTACGACTTTGGCATGATGGGCCAGGTGCAGCCGCTGACCCGCCAGCGGTTGATGAATACGTTTATGGGCATCGCCCAGCGCAACGCTGAGCAGGTGATGAATTCGCTGGTAGAGCTAGGGGCGCTAGCTGAAATCGAGGACATGAGCCCGGTGCGGCGCTCTATCCAGTATATTTTGGATAACTTCATGGACAAGCCCTTCGAGGAGCAGTCCATCAACGCCATCAGTGATGACCTGTATGCGGTGGCTTACGACCAGCCCTTTCGCTTTCCGGCCACCTTTACCTTTGTCATGCGGGCTTTTTCGACCCTGGAAGGGGTGGGTAAAGGGCTCGACCCCGAGTTTAACTTTATGGAAGCGGCTAAGCCGTTTGCTGCACAGCTTATGTCTAATGGCAATCCGACCGATAGCGCTAACAGTCTGCTGGGCGAGCTGAGCCGCCAGGCTGCCCAGGTGAGCACCTCTGCCCTGGGCCTGCCCCGACGCATTGAAGATACCCTCGACAAGCTAGAGCGCGGGGATATTCGCGTGCGGGTGCGCTCCATCGAGACCGATCGCGCCCTGCGCCGCATCAGCAGCGTATCGATGGCCAACAACTACGCTATTTTGCTCGGCGCATTCACCCTCTCGGCCACCGGACTGCTGCTGTCAGAGTTTGTCTGGCTGGCCCTGATACCGGGGGTGCTGGCGGTGGGCACTGGCATTGCGTTTCTGCGATCGGTATTTAAGATTAACCGGGCCGATCGCCTGCCCTAATGGTTTGGTCCGAGTTTGCTATGGTAGATTGCATTTTTTCAGGCCTATCCGACCCAGGGCTGCTGCGCACTAGCAACCAGGACGATTACTACGTCGACCCTAACGGGCGTTTTTTTATTGTTGCCGATGGCATGGGTGGCCACGCTGGGGGGCAGGAGGCTAGCCGTTTGGCCACTAGCGCCATCAAAACCTTTCTAGACCAGCACTGGCATCTTGAGACCGCCACAGCGCTGCTGCTGGAGCAGGCCCTAAAGCAGGCCAATAACGCCATTCTCGACGATCAGCGGCGACACCCGGAGCGAGCCGACATGGGCACCACGGTGGTGCTGGTCACCTTTCGCGACAGCGATCCCCAACCCTGGTGTGCCCACGTGGGCGATTCTCGCCTCTACCGGCTGCGGGGGCATCACCTGGAGCAGCTGACTGAAGACCACACCTGGATTGCCAAGGCCATTCGGGCTGGTGAGGTAACGCCAGCCCAGTCGCGCAGCCATCCGTGGCGACATGTGCTCTCCCAGTGCCTCGGGCGCGATGACCTGAGTGAAATTGATATTCAGCCGATCGAGGTGCAGGCGGGCGATCGCCTGCTGCTGTGCAGCGATGGGCTCACCGAAGAATTGTCAGACCACCTAATTGCCTCTCACCTCAAATCCATTCGCGCTTGCGAAGCAGCCGCTACAGCGCTGGTCAACTCCGCCAAGCAGCGGGGGGGCCGCGACAACATAACGGTGGTGGTGGTGAATGTAACGCCGTCGTTAAACAGCGCCGAGACCAAGGCCGATCTCAGCGCTGACGCTTAGCTGCGCCCGTTAATATCCCTCTTACTAGGGGTAAATCTTTTACGGCTAGCGGATCTGCCCTCAGGCTCATGCTGCTAAGCCTGAGATAGTGCTAGGTAATCGTAGCTCCTGGCCTCTCAAACTGTTGGTTTTGCGTGGTCGTGCCGATAAATCAACCTTTAGCCCAGGCTATATCCGCTCAAGCGAAGAATATGTTAAGAAGTTTGCCCTGAGCATTTTTGCTTAGCTTTCATTGCTAAAAATTGTAAATTCTCTGCCGGCAGATGACGGTTTGGGGATGAATTGTTATATTCGCTCATAACGCCAACAACTGGATCTTTGTCAAATGGTTGTTATAATTTGTAAACAATCGCGCATTGACTGCGATTGGCGTTGTGGTCAAACCCATCCCGACTAGGAGGTCAAGGGCATTCAGCTTGGTTTCTCAGTGTAGAAAGCTGGTTGAAGGCCTTGGGGCCAGTGACTCAGGTGTAAATCTGAGGACCCAATTCTAACCGGGGTGTTGTTCTCTCTCTCTGGAGTAAATCCATGAACGAACCGATGCAACTCTCATTGGAGCAGCAGTTTAGTCTGCGATCGTTTGAAACTCAGGTGGACAAAATGAGTCGTGAGCAAGCTCAGCAGTTCTTAGTCAAGCTGTACGAGCAGATGATGATGCGAGAAAGCATGTACAAGCACTTTCTCAAGCACGAATGGGGGATTGGGCCAAATCCCCAGATCTAGTCTCTAACTCTGTTCACGACCTCATGAAACAGCATGAAGACGACGACCTCCCTCTCTTGCAGGGTTACCTTGAATCAGGCCGGGGATGTCGGGGCGTCAGCTTCAATGCTCTCAAAGCTCTTAACCAGGGGCTCAACTATTGAGTCCAGTAACTGAGTCCAGTAACTGAGTCCAGTAACCACCACTAGTAACCAACAAATGAGTGGCTCCAGGCATCCTTTTTCAGCAATGCCTTCCGAGACACCGCAACAATAGTCTGTCGAGTAGCACTCCAGACAATGCTGGCCCAGTGTTTTAGACATTTATCCACTGAGGGTGCCAGGGCCAAGCCGCCCACTCCCTGTTCAATAGTTTCACCTCAACCCACTTTTGCCTGTGGGCAGACCCGGTCAACTGCCTCTAGCACCAACGCTTCTGGTTGCTCAATTGGGGTTAAAACATCCCGGTCAAACGCTATGGTTAATAGAGAGGGATCGCCCCGCCGCTGGTATGGGGCTGGAAATCGATGCCCCTCACAATTGGCGAGCTTGCCTGTTGAGCCAGGTGATGGCCTGCAATAGGGCCGGTCTTTAACCATCGAATACTCGACCAATTTTGTTGCACCTGAACGGGGGAACTATGTTTCAGCGCGCGCTCATCTGTACCGACTTTACCGATGGCATGTACCGCCTAGCTCAGTTTGTGCCGAGTTTGGCTGCCGGAGGGTTCAAGTCGCTGGTGTTTGTTCACTGTGTATCGCTGGAGAGCGGGCCAGAAATTCCGCGGCAGGACTCGGCCCAGTTGGAGCCCGCTCGGCAGCGCCTGCAGGAGTTGCTGCGACAGGCCCCTGACAACATTGAGATCACCGTCGAGGTACAGCTAGGCCGGGCCAGCGATTGCATCCTGCGTTTGGCCAAGCAGCACCGGGCCGACGTGATTTTTTTGGGTAGCCCAACGCGCACGCTGCTGGAGGAAAAGCTGTTTGGCAGCACCACCGCTACCCTGGCCGAGAAAACAGACGTGCCGATGATCATTTTGCGGCCCCAGCTGATGTCGACCTACACTACCGCTGAGCTAGAGCTGCGCTGTAGTCATTTGTTTCGCTACCTGCTGATACCCTACGACGGCACCGAAGGGGGGAAAAAAATAATTCAGTACATTCACCACCAGGTGAAGCACCATCCCAATTCGGTGCTGGAGCGGGTGCGACTGCTGTGGGTAATCGACAACCACGGGCGCCGTGAGCTGCAGGGCGCCCGTCCTGTACAGCAGGCCCAGCAGGAGCTTGATAAACTGCAGGCTGAACTGGCCGAACTCAACCTGGTGGTCAACACAACCGTTGTAGAGGGCAGCCCCCTCCAGGAAATTGTGAAAGCGGCCGAAATTCACGACATTAGCGCGATCGCCATCTGCTCTCGCAACATCGAAGGTATTCTCAGGTGGTCATCCCCCAGTCTCACCCGCGAGATTCTGCGGGGCAGCTGGCATCCGGTACTCTTTTTTCCCAATTAAAATTTTAGCTATACAAGCCTAACCTCCTGCTGGGGGAATTAATCAGAAAGGCTGGATCCAGTATCAACGTAGATAGACTCCAGCTTTTGCAGCACCTTGGCCTTGAGCTTAGTCTGCAGCTCATTGCGCAACAGGTCACGGCTGGTGGTAATAGCCCCGGTTGAGGGCCGGCTGCGGGCGGTGAGGACCCAATCCTGCAGCAGACTGCGCTGGGGGTCAGAGACGCTACAGCTCAGCACGTGGGCGCAGCGACGCGGGTTTTCGAGGGCAAACAGCAGCAGTTTGTAGACGCCTATTTGACTCAGCAGCCCGGCTATCTCCTGGCCCAGGGGCGTTTTGAGGTCGAGATAGCAGGGCAACCAGCGGGCGCCATAGGCGCTGCTATAGAGGACAGTGAGCCACAGCATCATGGGGTGGGGAGCCATGGTGCAGATAAAGGTGTTGTAGCGAGTGCTGACGAGCCGCCGGTTGATTTCAGCATCGGGCATCATGGCCCAGAGGGTAGCTAAGGTGCCCTTGCTGGTGGGCAGCGGATGGGGAAAGACAATTTCAGCAACGGGCTTGGTGACAGGCCATACAGTCAGCTTGCAGACCTGATCCTCTTGAACGCCCTCAGCAGCTGCGGGCTGACGGGTAACGGGCACCCGGTTGAGGGTCGTGCCAATTCGCTGGCTGATGCGAAAACCATTGACGTAGCGCGCCTGAAGTGGCTCCAGGGTTTGCAGAAGTTCCTGGGTGTTTTGGGGGCGGTCTGCAGGGGGCTTGGCCATGCAGCTCATGACCAGGTCTTCGAGCAGCTTGGGGATCTTGATGTTGCTGGCCACCTCGCCCATGCGCTTTGGGGACTGGGTCTGGTGCACTTTATACCAGCCGCCAAAGGTGTGGCTGCTCGCCCGCAGGGGAAGATGGCCCGTCAGCATCTGAAACATCATCACCCCGAGGCTGTAGATGTCAGAGCGGCTGTCTAGGTCGCGACCTTCCATTTGCTCAGGGGAGGCGTAGGCCAGCGTGCCCATGAAGCAGTTGGTTTGGTCACTGTCAATCTGCATGAGCTTGGCAATGCCAAAGTCTAAAATTTTGGCCAGTTCCCCCAGCGTGGGGTCCTGCACGATCATGATGTTGCTGGGCTTGATATCGCGGTGGATGATGGGCACCGGCTCGGGCTGGGTCTTTAACGTGATACCGTCGTGGGCAGCCTGTAGACCCAGGCAAATTTGCCGAATCAGGCCTAAAAATCGAGGCACGGGCAGGGGCTGGAGGTTGATCAGCTGGCTCAGGCTTTGCCCCTGCAGGTATTCCATAACGTAGAAGGGGATTCCTTCGTCGCTGACGCCGTAGTCGGTGACGCGCACCACGTGGATGCTCTTCTGGCCCAGCTGAGCGCAGGTCATGGCCTCCTGCATGAAGCGATCGCGCATCTTTTCGCCGGGCATAGTCTGGGACAGCAGTTTTACGGCAACCTTGACGCTACCCAACAGCAAATCTTCAGCCAGGTACACGCGACCCATGGACCCCTGACCAATGGGTTCTAGTAATTCATAGCGGTTTGCTAATTTGCAGCCCAGATTTGAGTCAGCCATAAAACGGTTTTAGCCAAGAGTCGGGGGCGGGGCAGTGGCGAAACGATACGAATAGACGAACAGCGAGCCGAGCTGGGATTGTGTTCTGAATGCAGAGTCTAAAGACTGATGCCGCTGGGTTAGCCAACCACAGCGACGAGCACCAATGGATGATGGGACAAGGCCTTGCACCTTCCCTGAACTTGACCTAGGGGCCAGTGCAACTGGTTATCAACCCCCGTACACCCAGATATCTCTCCAGGGTTAGGCCAGCTGCTTGGCCCTGGGATAGAGTTAATATGCCCAACTACAGCTTAAAGACGTTATTTCCACTGTAGTACATTCCATTACGGGCCATTACAGGCATTGAGCCGGTCCGCCGGGTGGGCGAGCCGGCTACCCCCCCAGGGGTGGGGTGCTCTGCAGGTGCAGGGTAGCTTCCATGGCGCTGGTCAGGTAGTGCCCGGTCATAATGCCGCTGGAGAGGTGGTAGCGATCGCTATCGAGACGGTAAAGGGTCTCAAACCCGGTGCGGCGCTGGCGATCGCCCAGTGCCCAGTACCGCTGAATAATCGAGTCAGGGGCAACCCAACCTTCACCCTCCACTCGCCCTAACAGGCTGTGCTGCAGCACAAAGGTATACTGGCAGTCGCCACTGGTCAGGCGACCTCGGTACTGCAGCGCCATTTCGTCGGGCTGGGCCTCCGGTATCGCCAGTTTCATAATCATGGTGAACCAGTCGTCACGGCTCCAGGCAATCAAGATTTTGCCCTTGACCGGGGTGGGGAGGCGATCGCGCTCCATCCAGCTGCCCTGTAGAGTCCACCGGCCAGGCTCAATTAAAAAGCTATGCACCACACACCGCTCCCCCAGCCATTAACATTCCCTTTGATCCTGTTTGGTTCAGCCTGGCCCGCTGTCATTTGTCCTGTGCTTCTCAAGCATACGCCCTATTGCTCAGACTGAACCCCCAAGCCAGGATAACCCCGCGCTCAGGGGTTGAGCAGGGGATCGCTAACGCGCCCAAGGACCCTGGGGCCGCTAGCGCCAGTGACAGTGGGCAGATTGCCGGGAAAGCCCTGGCGCTGCCAGTAGCCCAGTACGGCAAAGGCGATCGCCTCCTTGTAGCTGGCCGACAGCCCCACCGCATCGGTGGTCTGTACAGGGCAATCGGGCAGCTGAGCCTGGAGGCGGGCCATCAGGACCGGGTTGTGGCTGCCGCCGCCGCCGACCAGCACGCGATCGGGCAGGGCCGGCAAAAAGGCGCGATACTCACGGGCCACCGAAGCGGCAGTGAACTCCGTGAGCGTTGCGATAATATCCACAGAACTGAGGCCCTGCCGCTGAGCCGCCTGGTGACAGCCTTGAAAAAACTCCCAGCCAAACAGCTCGCGGCCGGTAGATTTAGGCGGTGGCTGCAGAAAGTAGGGGTGCTCCAGCCATTCGTCAACCAGCGGCAAACAAGGGGTTCCTTGAGCGGCCCAGGCTCCGTCAGCGTCGTAGGTGAGCTTGCCCTCCGACAGGGTGTGGATAGCAATGTCGATGAGGGAATTAGCTGGCCCGGTATCCCACCCCAGCACCTTGGGGGGATGGCCCTGGCGATCCCACGGGGGTAGGTAGGCAACATTGCCAATACCACCCAGATTTTGCACGCAGCGGCGCTCGGTGGGGTGGCTGAGCAGGCAGAGGTCTAGCACCGGGGCTAGCGGGGCACCTTCGCCACCCGCTTCGATATCGGCTTGGCGAAAGTCGCTGACTGTCGGTAGGCCGAGTCTTTGCGCCAGCACGGCACCGCGCCCCAGCTGTAGCGTATAGCCCAGCTCAATGGGTCTCTGTCCCACCAGGGCCGGGCGGTCTACCGGGCGGTGAAAGACCGTTTGCCCGTGGGAGGCCACCAGTTCGGCGGGGCCAGCCTGGTTCATTAATGCCTGCGCGGCATCGGCAAAGCTGTGGGCTACGGCGTCATCTAAACGGGCCAGGTGCTCCAGGCCGACGGCCTCGCCGGCGCAGAGAGCCAAAATCTGCTGCTGTAGCTCGGCCGGGTAGGGCCAGGTCAGCCCGTCTATTAAAGAAAGAGTGAGCTCGTAGCCCTGCCCGATCACGTCTACCAGAGCGGCGTCGATGCCGTCGACGGAGGTACCGCTGATTAAACCAATCACTCGCATAGGCTATACCGGTAAACGCTCTAAACCTTTGTTGCTGCCGATTACCACCATCAGCCCGCCCGCCTTGAGCCGGGTGACAGGGCTGGGGTTGATCTCAAACTTGTCGGGGTCGTTGTCCTGGCTAATGGCCAGCAGGGTAAGCTCGTAGCGGTTGCGCAGGTCAAGGTCAACAATGGTCTTTTGGTCGAAGGCCTTGGGCACAATTACTTCGGCGATGCAGTGGTCGGGGTCGATCTCGAAGCGATCGAGGATGCCAGGGGTAGTGAGCGATCGCGCCAGTTCGCAGCCCATCTCGTGCTCAGGAAAGACCACGTGGTCGGCCCCCACGCGATCGAGCAGCTTGCCGTGGATTTCGGACGATGCCTTGGCCACGACGTTTTTAACCCCGGCTTCTTTGAGATTGAGGGTGGTGATGATGCTCTCTTCCACGTAGTTGCCGATCGCCACAATCACGGTGTCGAAGTCGGTAATGCCCGCCTCGCGCAGGGCCGAGGGCTGAGTGGTGTCGAGTTGGAGAGCGTGGGCGGCAATCTGGTCAGTCAGCGCCTGGCTCACCCGACGCTCGTCGGTGTCGGCCGCCAGTACCTCGTAGCCCAGGTTGTTGAGAGTACCGCAGACCGCTCGGCCAAAGCGCCCCAGGCCAATAACGGCAAACTGGCGATTGGGCGATCGCATTTTGCGCAAAAACGTCAGCGACGACAGATTCACAACCCTTTTTCCCCGCTAAAAATAGTGCTCTCAACAGTGCTCTGGCCCGAGCCTGACCAATCTTATCACCCACCACCGTATCCCTAGGGCTGGCTAGGTTCTAGCCCAATGGCTATACGGCGAGAAATCTTTTTTGCTAGGCTAACCTAATGGTTTGGCCCAGAGGGTAAAGAGGGACGTGAATATACAACTTGGTCGCGGCAAAGTAGTCCGCAGAGCGTACGGTATCGATGAAATTGCCCTGGTACCAGGGCCAAGAACTCTGGATCCAAGCCTGGCCAACACCCGTTGGCAAATCGGCGGTATTGAGCGCGAAATTCCGATCATCGCCAGCGCCATGGATGGGGTTGTCGATGTGGATATGGCCATTCGGCTGTCTCAGCTAGGAGCGCTGGGAGTGCTGAATCTAGAAGGCATTCAAACCCGCTACGACGACCCCAACCCCATTCTCGATCAAATTGCCTCGGTGGGCAAAGACGAGTTTGTGGGGCTGATGCAGTCTCTCTATTCTGAGCCAATCAAGCCTGAGCTAATTACCAAGCGCATTCAGGCAATTAAAGCGGGTGGCGGCGTCGCTGCTGTCAGCCTGACTCCCGCCGGGGCGGCTCGCTTCGGTAAGACGGTAGCCGAAGCCGGGGCGGACCTGGTGTTTGTACAGGCCACGGTGGTGTCCACCGCGCACCTATCGCCAGCAGAAATCAGCCCGCTCGATCTGGCCGCCTTCTGCGCCGAAATGCCTATGCCTGTAATTTTGGGCAACTGCGTCACCTACGAAGTCGCGCTCAATTTAATGAAAGCCGGGGCCGCCGCCGTAATGGTCGGCATTGGTCCAGGGGCAGCCTGTACCTCCCGCGGAGTGCTGGGTATCGGCGTTCCCCAGGCGACGGCAGTAGCTGATTGCGCCGCTGCCCGCGATGACTTCTTTGCCGAAACGGGGCGCTATGTGGCGATCGTAGCCGATGGCGGCCTGGTAACCGGCGGTGACATCTGTAAATGCATTGCCTGCGGAGCCGACGGGGTCATGATTGGCTCGCCCTTTGCCCGCGCCGCCGAAGCCCCAGGTCGTGGTTTTCACTGGGGGATGGCGACCCCCAGCCCGGTGCTGCCGCGGGGCACCCGCATCAAGGTGGGTACCACCGGCAGCCTGGAGCAAATCTTGCGTGGACCGGCTCAGCTCGACGACGGCACCCACAACTTTTTAGGGGCGCTGCAAACCAGCATGGGCACACTGGGAGCCAAGGACCTCAAGGAAATGCAGCAGGTGGAGGTGATAATTGCACCCTCACTGCTGACCGAGGGCAAGGTGTACCAGAAGGCTCAGCAGCTAGGCATGGGCAAATAAGTAAATCTGACAAAGACTCAACCGTTGAGAGATGGCTTTGGAGAATCTAGATTCTCCAAAGCCATTATTTTTATGAGTTCTAGGATCTCTCCACAGGTTTTGGTATTGGCAGCTATGGCAGAATTGGTGAAACAGCTGGAGACAAACCATGGTTGACATGCAGCAGATTGAAGCGCTGAGTCGACAAATCGCCGAGCAGTTTAACCCCGATCGCATTATTCTATTTGGCTCCTATGCCTACGGCGAACCTACTGAAGATTCTGATGTGGATCTCCTGGTTATTCTGCCCTTTGAGGGATATCCATTCCGCAAGGCTTCGGAAATTCTGAGAATTACTGATCCTGATTTTGCGGTCGATTTGTTGGCCCGAACACCTGAGCAATTTCAAGAACAGCTAGAGTCAGGAGACTTCTTTTTTCAAGAAATTTATAAAGAAGGTAAGGTTTTGCATGAAACCGCTCACCCGAGAGTGGGTTGAAAAAGCCGAAGGGGACTTTAGGACTGCTGGGCGAGAACTGTCTGCTGAGCCAGCTCCGAACTACGACTCGGTTTGTTTTCACACTCAGCAATGTGTCGAAAAGTACTTTAAGGCCCGCTTGTATGAATCTGACATCCCCTTCAAAAAAATCCATGATTTACGCATCTTGTTGAAGTCTTTGCTCCCAATCGAGCCATCCTGGCAGCAGTGGGAAAATGCTTTAACGGATTTAACAATGGCCGCTGTTGAAGTCCGGTATCCAGGCTTTTTTGCCAGTGAGGAGATTGCAGATGAAATGTATGACCTGTGTACTCAGGTCAGGCAAGCGGTGCGTCAAAGCCTGGGTTTGGAATAATACTAAATTCTGGTTGCTTACCCTCGATCGGTTAAGGGGGAAACGGTCGTTTGCCTCTACTGAATATCCGTTTTGAGCTAAGGTTTGTGACTTCCAACCTTGTATAAGAAACCTTAAATAGCAAACAAAAACTGGCTTTGACAAATCTTTGCCAAAGCCAGCTGTTTAGGGGTTCAGGAAAGGACTGAACGATCGCAATTGACTACAGGTGGGCTACCAGCTGCGGGTGGGCGCTAGCGCATGACCGCGAATCAGGCTGCCCACGGTTTTGGCCGTGATTTTCATCTGCACCAGCGGGTTGGCGGGCACCACAGTTTTGTAGAGGTAGCTGTCGAAGGTGAGCTTCTGCACGTCCATGTCAGAGCACATTTCGACAAAGGCCTCGCGGGTGGCGTCGGAGCGGTAGAACACCGTTTGCAGCAGGTCGAGCACTTTGTAGGTGATGCCGTACTGCTTATCCCAGCGCTGGAGATAGACCTTGAGGTCGGCTTCGGTGGGGATTCGAGCCCCGCCGTTGGAGAACTCCACAATGGTTTCGGCGCACATGCGGGCCGACTTGGCAGCAAAGTAGATACCCTCACCGGAGGACTTGGTGACGGTACCGGCGGCGTCGCCCACCAGCGCTACCCGCCCTACTACCCGGCGAGGACGGGGATGCTCGGGGATGGGGTGAGCTTCAACTTTGATGATTTCGCCACCTTCTAGGCGCTTGGCGGCGCGGGCGCGAATGCCGGCCTGGAGGCCCTTGATCTTGGCCTGGTTGACCCGCATGGTGCCGGTGCCAACCGCGACGTGGTCGTACTTGGGGAACACCCAGGCGTAAAAGTCGGGGGAGACATCGTTGCCCACGTACATTTCGGCCAGGTCTTCGTAGTAGGCCATTTTGTCTTCGGGCAGGCGAATGCGCTCCTGGAAGGCGATCGCATAGTTGTAGTCGCCCGCCTTGATCGCCTTGGCAACGCGGGAGTTAGCCCCGTCGGCCCCAATCACCAGATCGACCTGGAGAGACCGATTGTCGCCCACCAAGCCGTCTTCGCGGTGCTCGGTGTAGTGCAGGGTATAGGCCCCATTCTCGGAGGTGGGAATTTCAAGAGTGTGAACGGTGCCGTTGATCAGCTTGGCCCCGTGCTGGGCGGCGCGATCGCGCAGAAACCCGTCCAGCACTTCGCGGCGGCACATGCCGATGTATTCGTCATTCTTGAGGGTGCTGCCGATGTTGACCTCAACGTTGGAGGGGGAGATCATCTTCATCTTGCGCACGCGGCGATCGATGATCTCGGGCGGCAGGTCAAACTCATCGACCATACACAGGGGAATCGCCCCGCCGCAGGGCTTTGCGTTGTCGAGCTTGCGCTCGAAGAGGTACGTTTCAATACCGGCTTTGACTAATGTCTCAGCAGCCGAGGAGCCTGCTGGACCTGATCCTACTACTGCTACCCGAAGTACCAAGGGTGCCTACTCCACTATTGCAAAAAGCTACGGATGAATCGTATCACGGGATTTTGGGCATTTTGGGCCACTCTCACGGGTTGTAACTCGATTGAAACACTCGTTTACATTGAGTTATCCCGATTGGGCGGCGATCTATTCCTTGTCCAGAGAGAATTCTATAGGTAGGAATGGGGGAGTGGGAGAGGATAATTAAGGAAATGGAGAAAGTAAAAGGATGAGGAGGATAAGGGGATGGGGAAGGTAAGGAAGAATGGTTGCCTAGGTTCTGGCGGCACTACTTTGAGGAAGCTGAGCTTACTCAGCCTCTAAATCAACGCCTAACTCATCGACAAGCCAATTGATCACCTGCTGGCGTTCGCCGGGGGTGAGGTAGAAGCGGCCGGTCTGGCGGAGGCGATCGTTCATGTCTTCGGTATCGGCCAGGGTAAACAGCCCGGCGGTGGTGCCCAGGGTGCAGAGAATGTCGTCGCGCCCCTGCTGATCAAGACCGCCGTAGCGGTAGCGGGCAATGTGCTTGCCCAGGCGGGTAAAGTCGTAGCTATCCTGGGCCAGCCGCTGCTTTTTGTCGTCAGGAATGGGCTCACCCGCCGCCATTTTGGCGTAGTCGGTATCCAACATATCGAGGGGAACAATGCGGGGCTGGGAATGGGAATTCAAGCTGCCTCCTATGGCCTGAGAGCGGCCAAAAACATCTGCACAGGGTAGACCTGACCAGAGGTTTCAGGGTAATTGAATCTCTGCGATTAGCCCTGGTTCTGTTGGATAGTTTTTAGAAATGGACCAATATTCCTGCTTCAGGCCCTGCCTCAGGGCAGATCGGCAATTTCTATCGCCTGGTAGGCCTCCTCAGAGAGTAGGTCGGTCTCTGACTGCACTCGATCGAGAAATACCCTGCCCTCAAGGTGGTCCGCTTCGTGCTGAAAGATGCGGGCGACGAAGCCTTCCCACACCTGGCGCTGGGGCTGCCCGTAGCGATCGCAGTACTCCACCTCAACGACCCGATGGCGGGGCACCCGACCGCGCACTCCCGGCACGCTCAGGCAGCCCTCCCAGCCCAGTTCCAAGTCGTCGCTGGCAGCTATCAGCCGGGGGTTCAGCATCACCACCGGCTCCATTTGGGGAGCGTGGGGGTAGCGCAGGTTCGGGCGCGAAGCCACCACCAGCACTCGCAGCGCATGGCCCAGCTGGGGAGCGGCAATGCCGACGCCGTTGGCGGCTTGCATAGTATCGAGCATCTGATCAATTAACTGTTGCAGAGGCCTATCCTTCGCCGCTGTGGCGGGCGACATTACAGGCTGAGCTACCTGGCGCAGCACCGGGTGGCCCAGGGTGAGCACCGGGGCGGCGGGCAGATGGGGCTGAGAGGGCTCGGGCAAAGTCATAGTCAGTGGCCGAAGAGGTTCAAATTACGGGACTACTTGCAGGGCTGTGATCAAAATACTGTAGTCATTGTATACATCGACCCCAGGAGCCAGGTACCTGTGCTTCAATAAACCAGCAGGCCGCCGCTGGCGCCTGACTCAACTGGGGCACTACAGGATCCAATGTTGTCGAAACGCTATATGTAGAATCAGGGACATTTTTTTGCCGTATATCTAGTACCCTAAAGATCCCCGACGCGACCACGGCTGGGTTGCTCCAGTCTGTGGTCAGGTTTCGGGAGAGCGGCTACACCTCTTGGAAACCCCAATTCTGGTGCCCAGTTCTGGCGTCAGAATCTAGCGGGATAGAGGTGGCAGTCCGATTGACTAACCCTGCGATATGTCTGCCTTTGGGCAGCGGTTCTTTAAGAGGTAAACCGTGGATCAGGCCCTAAATCGGTTGTGGGAAGAGGTGCTGAGCCAGCTTCAGGTGGAGCTGAGCCGCCCCACGTTTGAAACCTGGATTAAACCCGCCCAGGCGCAAACCCTGAGCGATCGCGCCCTGGTGATTTCAACCCCCAACCCCTTTGCCCGCAACTGGGTGCAGAAGCACTACGCGGGCACCATCACCCAGGTGGTCAACAATATTTTGGGCAAGGCCATTGAGCTGCAGGTGACCGTGGTGCCTGAGGGGG
>PYER01000069.1 GCA_003017855.1 filamentous cyanobacterium CCT1 | reverse complement strand
GGGGGATGGAGGGCGAAGTTGGCGGGGGGATAGCTTGCTCTCTGCTGAAGTTTTCCCGCTTCCCGAATCCCTCTCCTATGGAAGAAGAGGGGCTTTGGCAATCTTCCAGCCTTTGCCTAGGACTCTGCTTCCATGGGTTGAAGCCTGGGTGCCGGATCGCCAATGCCTCCAGAGCCCTACCTTACGACGATGTGAAAAGCAGCAGGATAGGTCTAAGGTAGTACGGTCCCATTAAAGACTTTGCGCTATGACCTCCGGTGCTGACGGTCCCAAGCCCACTCCCCCGGCCTCGGGGGAAGAAAAAACGACCGGTCTAGGCACCTTTGGCGGCGTCTATACCCCCTCAATTCTGACGATTTTGGGGGTGATCATGTATCTGCGCTTTGGCTGGGTCGTGGGCAATGTGGGGCTGCTGGGCAGTCTGATTATCGTCACGCTGGCCTGCAGCATTACCTTTTTGACGGCCCTGTCGATTAGCGCGATCGCTACCGATCGTGTGGTGCGGGTAGGCGGTGCCTACTACATGATCAGCCGTTCCCTGGGCATTGAAACCGGGGGTGCAGTGGGCATTCCCCTCTACTTTGCTCAGGCGCTGTCGGTGGCCCTTTACACCATCGGCTTTGCCGAGAGCGTAGTCAGCGCCTTTGGCTTTTTTAATCAGCTCTACGTGGCGCTAGTCGTCACGGTGCTGGTGGCGGTGCTGGCGATTACCTCGGCGGAGATTGCGGTCAAGGCCCAGTACGTGATCATGGCGGCGATCGCGCTTTCCCTACTCTCTCTGGCCTTTGGCTCGCCGCTCTCAAATACCCATATCGAACTGTGGGGCGTTGCCGACGGCGAGCCCTTCTGGCAAGTGTTTGCGGTCTTTTTCCCGGCGGTGACGGGCATTATGGCCGGGGTCAACATGTCGGGCGATCTGAAAAATCCAAGTAAATCTATTCCGAAGGGCACCCTGGCGGCGGTGGGCACCGGCTACGCGATCTATATGATCTTGCCGATATTTCTAGCCTCTCGGGCCGATGCCGCCACCCTGGTCTCTGACCCGCTGGTGATGCGGCAGATTGCCTATTGGGGACCGGCCATTTTGCTGGGGGTGTGGGGGGCCACGCTCTCTAGCGCGATCGGCAGCATTTTAGGCGCGCCCCGGGTGCTGCAAGCCCTGGCCCGCGACGGGGTGCTGCCCAACTGGATGAGTTTTTTGGGCAAGGGCAGCGGCGCTAACGATGAGCCTCGCCTGGGCACAGCCGTCACCCTGGGTATTGTGATTGTCGCTGTCTCGGTTGGCGATCTCAACCTGATTGCCCCAGTGCTGACCATGTTCTTTCTCACCACCTACCTGGTGCTCAACGTCTCGGCTGGCATTGAGGGGTTTTTGAATAGCCCCTCGTTTCGACCGCTGTTTCGGGTGCACTGGTCACTGTCGGCGCTGGGGGCGCTGGGCTGCCTGGGGGTAATGTTTTTGATCAATCCGATTGCCACGCTGCTGGCCGGGGCGATCGTGGCGGGCATCTTCTTTTTGCTGCAGCGGCGCGAGCTGCAAACCGCCTGGGGCGACGCCCGGCGGGGCATATGGATGCTGCTGCTGCGCACCAGCCTGTTTCAGCTGGGCAACAGCCCCGACGCCAAACACTGGCGGCCCAATTTTCTGGTGCTCTCAGGCTCCCCTATGCAGCGCTGGGGCCTGATTGAGTTTGCCAATGCCCTGAGCCACAACCGGGGCTTGTTTACGGTGGCCAGTATTTTGCCGACCGGCTCCCGGCAGGTGAGCCAGCAAAAAGAGATGGAAGTGACGATCAACAACTACTTGCTCAAGCGGGGGGTGCAGGCGCTGGTGCGGGTGGTGACGGCCCCCGACCCCTACGAGGGCACCGAGCGACTGGTCGAAATCTACGGCCTGGGTCAGGTGGTGCCCGACACGGTGCTGATGGGCAACAGTGAAAATGTGGAAAGCCGCGATCGCTACTGTGCCCTGGTCACCCGCCTGCATCGGGCCGAGCGCAATGTTGTACTCTTTCGCGAGGCCGAGACCGCCCGCCCCTCGCTCCGCCGGTCTAGCCGTCAGATTGATGTGTGGTGGGGCGGCCTCAACGACAACGGCAGCCTGATGCTGATTTTGGCCGACCTGCTGCGATCGGATGTGGAGTGGCGGGGAGCCAATCTTTGCCTCAAGCTGGTCGTGCCCGATCAGGCAGCGGCGGAGCAGGCCCAGGCGAACCTCGATCGCCTGACCGACGAGCTAAGAATTCGGGCCGAGCCCAGCGTACTGGTGGCAAACGGGCGACCCTTCGAAGACATTCTGCGGGAGTCGTCCCGCTCGGCCGATCGTATCTTTATCGGCATGGCCCTACCTGATCACGACTTTCCCAGTTATTACAAACGGCTGCTGTCGCGGGTTGCGGCGCTGCCCACCACGGTGTTTGTGCTGGCCGCCCCCCGGTTCAAGTTTACTCAGGTGCTGGCAGAAGAGTAACGCTAAGTCCAGTAAGTTTGCTTATCTAGTAGGACGCATTTCGACTCCGCTCAATGCTCGGTGATTGTCTATAAGACGCATTTCGACTCCGCTCAATGCTCGATCCGTTGCTGGGCAGAGGAGGGAGCCTGCCAGGGGTCCATTACATCTTTGACCAGCACTTCTTGCAGCCAGATTTGCACCACAATCAGCAGTGGCACGGCCAAAAACAGCCCCAGCAACCCAAACAAGGCCGCAAATACGACCACCGAAAGCAGCGTAAACAACGGCATAAGCGATACTGTCCGCTTCATGAGGATAGGCACCAGGGCGAGGCTTTCTACCTGCTGAATTAAAAAATACAGAATGAGCACAGCAAACCCTTTCCAGGGCGCGTCCAATAGGCCAAGTAAAATTGGTGGAATAGCGCTAATGACGGGGCCGACGTTAGGAATAATCTCGAGCAGTCCGGCGAGAATGGCGTTGACCAGGGGCAGCGGCACCCCCAAAATAAGCAGCCCAATGTAGCTCAGGGCACCGATCGTCACCATACCCGCCAGGGTGCCCTGGAACCAGCCCACCAGGGAATGTTCGCACTGGTTTAAGATGTCGTGGACGCGATCGCGGTAAAAAGCGGGAAAGGCGGCGATGAAGGTGCGCCGGTAGGAGCCAGGGTTGACCAGCAGCATGACGGTGGCGGCCAGCACAAGAAATAGGTTGACTACTATGTTGATCGACGAGTTGAGGATGGTGAAAAAATTGCCGACGGTGCTAGAAACTAGCGCCTGAGCTTGATCTAGCAGGCGATCTACCCCCTGGTTTTCGCCCAGGTCCATACCGGGAATGCGGCTCTGAAACCATTCATAAGTGGTACCCACGCGCTCGATCGCCGCTGGCAGCAGCCCACTTAAGTTTTCAAGCTGGTTGATAAACTGGGGCAGGATGATGGCGAAAAGGCCAAAGACGATCAGCAGCAGCAGGGCAATGGTGATCGCGATCGCAAATCCCCGTTTGATTCCCCCCTGCCGTAAGACTCGCACCAATCGGTTGAGCACGGTCGCTATGACCACCGCTGCAAACAGCAGCAGCAGCACCTGGCGAATTTCCCAGAGCAAGTAAATAGAGACCCCCAGGGCCAGCAGGCCGACCCATTTTCCTAGCTGCATAGGGCTGTCTCCAGTGGTATGTAGATGAGGCTCGTGAGCTATCTCAACGGGCGAGGGTATTACCTCCTAGACTGAGCTCACCTGGCCCGATAGTAGGTGGTTCGCGCTAGCCCCGCCTCTATTTAAGGGAACAGTTGTAGAGCGCTAAGCAAGCTTCTCCTTCAAACATATTTTGTGGAAGACGGACAAATATGCCTGAAACCAAACTGTTGTGACTTCGTGGATATTGTGTCTGACGAGCAAAGCATATTTTGTCCAAGGCGATTCTCAAAACTACTAAGACCTCGTAGACGTAGAAGCTGGCGATCGCAGCTTCTACGCATATTTTGTCCAGTAGTACGGCCCTGCTGCCGCTGAAACGTCGAGACTAGGCTCTTAGATACCGCGAAACCAGTCCTGTAAACCATAATTTGCCCGAAATGGACAAATTATGGTTTAAGTCACACTGTGTCAGTTGCATGTGACGGCGGAATAGTTGCGTGACACGCAAATTATCAAAGCCTTGAAAACCTTGCTAAAAGGAGATCTGGCGCCATCCATCTTTTTGCTGGACTAAAATTGGACTAAATTTTCGGCCCTTTCAAAGGCCCACTGGCAGTCTTTTAAGGGATATTCGTGGTTGCATACTAGCTATCCTCTCTCTGCAAGGGTAGCTGAAGCAGCTCAGACTGGCTCACCCGGTTAGCCCCAAAGACGGGACGAAAGCCTGATTAATGAGTCTCTTTACTAGACTATTGCTTAAGGTATTGAGACCCATTGCGATTCAATCTAGTCTTAAGGTGAGACGACCGCATCGCCTCTAGGGCTTTTAGAATTTGCCTGTGCCAATAGTCTGCGACTCTTTTGCTTCCTGCTGCCAGAACTAATCCAGTGGGTTCTCTTCTCGTGATGCTTTACGGTGGTGAGGAGGATTTAGTAAGTAAGACCAATGGCCGCCGCGCGCTGGGTTAGCCTAATTTCTGTCAGCCTGAACGTTATATTTTTGGCCGCTGTGTTTCTAGTCATCGCTCGTCGGGGAGGATGGGCTTATCTGCAGGAGCGATCGCGCCTTCAGCCCAGCCGTAAGGCAGCCATTTCCCAGAGTCCCTACTACCGCCATCGCCAGAGCCAGTTTGAGAAACTTTCCATTGGCTCCAATAGCATCCTGTTTCTTGGCGACAGCATTACCGACGAGGGGGAGTGGTCAGACTGGTTTCCTGCCGCGATGATTCACAATCGCGGCATTAGTGCCGATACCACCAGCGGTGTGCTGCGGCGTTTGTCTGGTCTACTGGAGACGCCACCCCAGGCAATTTTTTTGATGATCGGCATCAATGACTTAATCTTTTTGGCGCGATCGCCCGACCAGGTGCTGAGCTACTACCAGCAAATTTTGACCCTGATCCAGCAGCGTGCCCCCCAAACTCAGGTCTATGTGCAGAGTGTTCTGCCCGTTAGCGATACAGTCTTTCCGGGCATAAATCCCAAGATCCTGCAGCTCAATCAGGGTATCGCTGCTCTGGCAGAGGCTCTAAACTACCGCTACGTGAATCTCCACCCGTTGTTTGTGGTCAACGGCGAGATTGACGGGGCCTACACCGCCGATGGCCTGCATTTAAATGGCGAGGGCTATGCCCACTGGGCTGACCACCTGCGCCCGTTTATCGCTGCTATGGTGGTTGCCCAATGACACGGTCAAAACCGCAAGCAGGAACGCAAAGAACCGAGGTTTCGCGCCTGTGGCAGTCTGGTGTGGCGGGCATAGAGCTATACAACGCCCAGCTCTACCGCCACACCTTTGCCAAGCACATGCACGAGGCCTACACCATTGGCTTCACCCATTCGGGCCTGGGCGGCTTTTTCTATCAGGGCGACCATCACTACGCCAACCCCGGCAGCTTTAAGCTGATTCATCCGGGCGAGGTGCACACCGGGCAGGTGCAGGCTGAAGCAGGCTGGGGCTTTCGCAACCTCTACATCAGCGTGCCCAAGATGCAGCAGATGCTGGCTCAGCTAGAGTGGCCAGGCCCAGAGCTGCCCTACTTTGCGATCGCCCTACAGACCAGCACCGATGCCCTTGGGCAGGCTATGTTTAGCCGGTTATTTATCGCCCTGAGTCAGTCCACGCCCCAGCTAGAGCGAGACTCCCTGCTGCTGGAATTGATGGCCTATTTAATCGATCGCTACGGCGATAGACAGCGCCGCTGGCGGCAGCCAGAGCCAAAAAGCAAAGCTCTGGCCCAGGTGCAGAGCTACCTCAAAACCCACTACGCCGACAACATTTCCATCGATACCCTGGCCCAGCAGGTGGGGCTGAGCTCCTTCTATTTAATTCGCAGCTTTCGGCAGCAGGTAGGCTTGCCGCCCCACAGCTATCAGCGCCACTGGCAGCTCATGCAGGCCAAGCGATCGCTCCACACCGACCAGCCCATCGCCGACATTGCGATCGCTCACGGCTTTTGCGACCAGAGCCACCTCAACCGCGCCTTTAAGAAAGCCTTTGGCGTTACCCCAGGTCAGTACCGCCAGGGCAATTTCGTCCAAGACTGGCAGGGGTGAGGTTCGGTAGCCTCGGGTCAGCGTTCACTCAACCACCATGCCCAGGGCATTTTTCAAAGACCTTTCGCTATCGGCCATCATTGCTGGCTTTGTCACCGTGCTGGTGGGCTTTACCAGCTCGGCGGTGCTGGTGTTTCAGGCCGCCCAGGCCCTCAACGCCACCCCAGCCGAAATCGCGTCGTGGATGTGGGCGCTGGGGTTGGGGATGGCGCTGACCAGCATCGGGCTGTCGCTGCGTTACCGGGCTCCGGTTGTTACCGCCTGGTCTACGCCGGGGGCCGCTATGCTGATTACCGCCGCCGCAGGAGTGCCGATGGCTGAGGCGATCGGGGCCTTTTTGGTGTCGGGTTTGCTGATTACCCTGGCCGGGTTTAGCGGCTGGTTTGAGCGGTTGATGAACCGCATTCCCCTATCGATCGCGGCCGGAATGCTGGCCGGGGTGCTGCTGCGCTTTGGGCTGGATGTGTTTACGGCCATGCAGACCCAGTTTGCGATGACCTTTGCGATGTTTTGCGTCTATTTGTATATGCGCCGTTGCAACCCTCGCTACGCCGTGGTGGTGGCGCTGGCGGTGGGCATTGCGATCGCCGCCCTCCAGAACCAAATTCAGTTTGATACCGTCAGTCTGCAGCTGGCCCAACCCGTTTTCACCGGGCCTCAGTTCTCGCTGGCGGCGCTCATCGGCGTTGCCCTGCCGCTGTTTGTGGTGACAATGGCTTCCCAAAACGTGCCAGGGGTAGCGGTTTTGCGAGCCTCGGGCTATGGCTCAGTACCTATCTCACCCGTCATCGGCTGGACGGGAGCCGCCACGGTGCTGCTCGCTCCCTTTGGCGGCTTTGCGATTAATCTGGCCGCCATCACCGCCGCCATTTGTATGGGCCGCGAAGCCCACGAAGACCCGGATAGACGCTACGTGGCCGCGATCGCCTCTGGTTTTTTCTACCTTCTGCTCGGCCTGTTTGGGGCCACCGTTACCGCCGTCTTTGCCGCCTTCCCTTACGAGCTGGTGCTGGCGATCGCCGGTTTAGCCCTGCTCGGCACCATCGGTAACGGCCTCTTTACCGCCCTAAAAGAGGAACGCGATCGCGAACCCGCCCTGATCACCTTCCTCGTCACCGCCTCCGGCGTCACCCTGCTCGGCATCGGCTCTGCCTTTTGGGGTCTGATCGCTGGCACTCTGGCTTTAGCCATCTATCAACTCAAACTTCCCCAAACCGAAACTACCCCATCCCCAAAACCCTAAGCAACCAATCGCACCAGCGAACAGTCTTACCTCAAGACTAATTCTGGTCAATATGAGTCTCAAAATCATCCTTGCAAGTCATAAGGCAAGAATGAACTCTCCTTGACTCGCCCCCCAACCTCCACCTCGCAGAAAGTCGCTAGTCGCTCCTCATTCCCTCACCCACGTCCCCTCCGCCGCTCAAATTCTCGCAGCCGCTGCTCAAACTCCCGCCAGTGATCTTCCATTTCGCTCAAAGAAACCTCAAAAAGCTGCGCCGGTTGATCCGCCAGGGCGATCGCAATCAACCCCTTCTGCACCTCTAAACCAAAGTCGGCATAGACCTGAATCGCCGCCTGCCGGTAGGCCGCAATCTGCAAAAAATAATCCTCTAGCCACTGGGGCTGCTTGGGCCGCAGCGCCGTCTTCCAATCGCACAGGTGCAGTTCTCCGTTGACTACCACTAGTGCATCGGGAAACCCCACAAACCCAGCCTCGTGCCACACGGCCCCTTCTACCAGCAGCACCTCTTCAACCTGGGCCAGCACAGGCTGCAAAGACTCCCAATACCCCGCCAGATCAGCCGAAATTTCGACGGTTTCGTCATTCAGATAGGCCGCAATCTGCTTGTGTAGCCGAGTCCCTGCTGATGAAGCCGTACCCGAAATTTTTTGAGCAGCTTCTACCCCCACCCGCTGCCGCCAGCGCTGTAACGCCTCCCGCGCCGCCTGGGGTTTAGTCGCCGACAGCACCGTTGTTACACCGGGGTAGCAGCGTCCCTCAATTTCATAAAGCATTTTGCGATCGCGCCGCACCCGCCTGGCCGAGTAACGCGGAAGTTTATGCACCATCAATAGAACTAACCCACCGCAATCAGACTAGAGCATAGCGCTATCGGAAAAGTCTGATATTGAGACTTAGGCGTCCCTTATGCAGACTAAAAATACATGAGAATGGACTCACACTGAGACTCAAAGACACATCGCAGACCGCTCTATGTTAGCGATCGCTTCCAAAAACAAGCATCCCTGCTGTCCCCCGACCCTTTCCTCCAAGTGCTTGAACCGTCTCAAAAACAAAAATTTTTATCTTAAATTGAGACTCAATAAAACTAAAATTAGACTTATAAAGAGCAGGACGAGTCTCAGTACAAGACTACAATTGAGTGGCAAGTCTAGCTTATCTTTTTTCGAGACTAAGATTTTGCCGTATTAGTCTCATTATGAGAATCGTGATTTAGTGCTTTTCCTGATGCCACATTCAGTCAATGAAACTTTGGTTTGCAATCGGTATCTGTAAGCACAAAAACGATACGGCCACCCCCTGCTAAGCTGCAAAGAATGACCGTACTTACCCTTGAACTGTAGGTAGTGAAAACGCGATCGCGTGCTTTCACCTATGCTGACGCCGCCTGTCTAGGAACTAAAGGCCTAAACTTCTAGCCCTTTCTTGCTCCGCTTCAGCTGTTTGTAAAGCGACTTAATTTGGTTGTAGGCTTCGTCGGGCGAGATTTTGCCACCGGTCTGTAGACCCGAAATATAGCTGATTCGGTGAGCAAACTCTTGCAGATTGGCATTAAAGGTAAGTTGCTGGGGCGAAAACTCACCGTAGTAGCGGCTGCGGGGGCAGAGGAAGTTGTCGAGATCGCGGCGATTAGAGGCATTAAATTGGGTCATGAGTCACCCCCTTGATATTATTAACCTGATTATAACCTTCCCTTAATCGTTGAAAATTTTAGCAAACCGTTAAGGTAATGCAATAGTCCGTGAGGTAGAGGCAAAAATTTGCCGGGTTGTACCAATCGGTAGAGGCGAAGCAAACTGCTCAAGCTATCGCGCTTAACGGCAGGTGGTGCAGCGCCAGATTGCGATCGCTGGCCCACTGGTCTAAATCGCTGAGGGCGCGATCGCGGTACTGGCCGTAGCGCTCCTTCTTGCCGCGCACCTTCACAGGCAGCGGCGGCAAAATGCCAAAATTCGGCGGCATTGGCTGAAAGTGCTTTGGCTCCGCCGAGGTAATAAAGTCAACCAGCGCCCCCAGCATCATCGTCACCGGCAGGCTTAGCGGTTCCTGGCCCAGAGCCAGCCGGGCCGCATTCGTCCCCGCTAGCCAGCCGCCCGCCACCGCCGCTGTGTAGCCCTCGGTGCCCACCAGCTGCCCCGCCGCCAGCAGGGTCGGGCGCGCCTTAAACTGCATCGTGTTGTGCAGCAGCTCGGGCGAGTTCAAAAACGTGTTGCGGTGCATCACGCCCATGCGCACAAATTCGGCGTTTTCTAAACCAGGAATGAGCCGAAACACCCGCGCCTGTTCGCCCCAGCGCAGGTTAGTTTGAAAGCCCACCATATTCCACAGCTGGCCGCCCTTGTCTTCCTGCCGCAGCTGCACCACGGCGTAGGGCTTTTTGCTCTTATTCTCAGGCGCTTTGAAATCGCCCAGCCGCGCATCGAACAGGCCCACAGGCTTGAGCGGGCCGTAGCGCATGGTGTCTTCGCCCCGCCGCGCCATCTCCTCGATCGGCAGACAGGCTTCAAAAAATTTCGCCGTTTCGCGCTCAAAGTCCTTGAGTTCGGCCTGCTCTGCATTACACAGCTCAGTCCAAAAGTGCAGGTACTGCTCCTTATTCATGGGGCAGTTGAGGTAGGCCGCCTCGCCGCGATCGTAGCGCGACGCCATAAACGCCACCGACTGGTCGATGCTCTCGCCCACCACAATCGGGCTGGCGGCATCAAAAAAGCTCATGTAGCCCTGCCCCGTAAACCGCTCCAGCTCCACCGATAGGGCCTCGCTGGTCAGGGGGCCAGTGGTCAACACCACAATGCCCTCATCGGGAATGCTCGTCACCTCGTCGCGGCGCAGCTCGATGAGCGGGTGCTGCTCTAGGGTTGTGGTCAAGTCTTGGCTGAAGACGCCGCGATCGACCGCCAGAGCACCGCCAGCGGGCACCTGGTGCTGGTCGGCCTTGCTAATCACTACTGAGCCCAGCCGCCGCAGTTCCTCGTGGAGCAGGCCCGAAGCGCGATCGCTCGACATTGCCCCAAACGAGTTGCTGCACACCAGCTCGGCTACGTGCTCGCTGTGGTGGGCGGGCGACTTTTTCTGCGGGCGCATTTCGTGCAGCACCACGGGCACCCCGGCCTGGGCAATCTGCCAGGCGGCCTCGGTACCGGCCAGCCCGCCGCCGATTACATGAATGGGGTCTGGGTGCACTGCGTAGCCCTCAAAACTCAGCTTTTCTAGGATAACGCTTCTAGTCTTCTGGTCTAAAATAAGCCTGCCAGGTCACTCATAATCCAAAGCCCTATGACTGAACTTATTTTTTTGGTTGAAGAAGATCCTGAAGGAGGCTACAACGCTCAGGCACTGGGTGAACCTATTTTTACCCAAGCAGAAGATTTAGTAGAGCTGCGAACCATGGTACGCGACGCTGTGCAATGTCATTTTGACGAGAACGAGCGCCCCCGGCTTATTCGCTTACACATTGTTATGGAGAAAGTATCTGATTTAGCATCGTCATGGATATGAGAGCCAAACAGTCTAATTTGGTAGAACCGCTTGCTACAGAGGGTTTTTAGATACGCGTATAGTTGACCTAAGAGGCCTTAGTTGGCTGTATAATCTACATGAACAATATAAGTACTCTCAATCAGAAAGCGAATTTGTCAAATACAAAAAACATTATCTACACCAAACCAATCCTGAGCTTTTTCTAAAGCTATATCGCTCGGATTATGATAATAGACCACAAGATTCTCTTTTGCTCTAGTGCAGCAAACGTAAAACAGTTTTCTAGTTCTCTCTAATACACTGGCAGTTCCGCCTCCTTCAAATAAATACTGAAAGTTATACTTTGACCAGTTTCCGTTATCAAGAACAACTAAGACATTATCAAACTCAGAACCTTTTATTTTATGTTGCGTAGAGAATGGAGTTCGCCCCTCAAGATAGTCAAATAAGTTTTGAAATTCTTGAAAACTTATTTCTTTAACTCGATTATAGATATAGTTATTACTTCTAATAAAATCTAAAAGTTTATCGTCTTTTTTACATATCCCTTCCTCACTAGCATATTCTATAACTTCCTCAATTGTTGCAGAGCTTAGTTCTTGAAGTCGGTCAATGACTTCCTTTAGATGTTCTTTATCTTTAGAGGTCTTTATCTTAAATTCGGTTTTTCTAAGGAATTCGTTAAACCTTTTTTCCCTGTAAAGGCTCACATTAACCTGAATCTTGAAAAGGTGTTTAATAAGGTTATCTCGCTTGGAATTGGTTTTTGATTCATCTTCTTCATTCTCCTTTTTGTCATCTAACAAAGCGTCTTTATCAACATAGATACGTTTGAATTCATCGTACGGGTGTTTTTTTGCTTCCTCATACAGGGAATGATTTAAATCTATAAACCTCTGCATTGCATCAGTAGGCAGTATGGATTTTCTTTGAGCATTTGCAAATTTGCCATCTAAGAGCTTTTCAATTACTTCCCCGAAGGTAAAGGTTGAAAAATCCTCGCAAATATTGTTGTCTTTGATATATTTTTTAATTCTATTTCGATAGTCAAGAATCTTATCACCGTCATAAACGGCCATAAGATTCTCAAAACCAGCTTTTTCGGCAATAAGATTGTGAGTCAGATTAAGCTCTTTAGTTTTATTTGAGTCGGCGAAATTCCAGTTAAGCTCGTCTTTCTTTAAGGCATCTAATTTATCCTCAAATTTTGAGTAATAAAATCTGATGCAGCCTTCTTTAACAACACCGTTCCTCATATTTGGAGCTGTGTTGTCAGCAGAAGACTTTTGTACTAGACCATCCGTTCTTAGTTTATTAGAAAGCTCATAAACTAAGCGTGGGTTTCGGCGATTCTGTTCTTTCTTAACCTCTTGAACATAGCCAGAAGAAACATATTTATTGAGATCACCAACACCGTCGTCATAAATAGATTGCATAGAATCGCCGAAGAAACCTATCGTGTTTCTTCTATTGCTCTTTTTCAAATGATCCAAAACTATTTCTATAATAAGGGGACTCGTATCTTGATATTCATCGATAAAAATAAACTTAAATTTACTTTTTAGTATGTCGCACAACTTCGAATATGTGGCATACATATGATTAGCAAGAACAAGAAGCTCACCGTGAGAAATAATACCTTCACGAATCAAAGTGTATTCTTTATACCGTATTTCTTTACCTATAAAATAATCAAAGTCTATAACACCATCTGGGCTTTTAATTTCTTTAATGCTTTCATCATTTGCCAATTCAACTAAAACCCTTTTTAATTCTCTCTGATAAGATTTAATACTATCCCACAAAAAATCATGAATCGTGCTTACTCTTAGGGATTTGTTGTTTACACGCCTTTCAATTTCCTTTACTGCTGCATTTGTATACGTCATACAAGCAATCTGGGAAGTTGGATTCTCTAGTATGACTTGCTTTATTACCTCTACTAAAGAGTAAGTCTTACCGCTACCTGCGCCGCCACTGAGAAGAAAGTTATTTCCATTTTTGATGTGCTCAAGAATATTCAAAACTTCAGGTTCTAATGTTAGTTCTGTTTCAACCATTGCAATCCATCCTTGATGTATTTCGGTATGTTCCATTCATCGTCAGCCAAGCTATTTAATAATATTTCCATTGCAAAAGATGGCTTACTTGTTACTGCATTTTCTGCCATTTTGTAAGGATCACCATTTTTCAAGAAAATTTTAAGATGTTTTTTTGTTAGACTTTCGAATGGGTTGGCTTCATTAAATGCCCCATCTTCTTTAAGAGATTTGCTTTTTATGAAATGAGAATTTATATGGAAAAAAGCATCTTCAAAACTTCTAGCATGATATTTCTTATGATCTGAATTAATCTCTTCAGTTTGAAATACACATAATAAATTTCCATTAGGATTCAATTCCCAATTACTGGTTTCGCAGTTTCTCTTTAGAACTCTACTTTCCACCTCTTTTGAAGACAAAGCGATAAAATCCGACAGTTTTTTGTCTTTTCCATAAAAAAACTTTAAGGAGGCATTGCTCGTTTGATCACCTTCAGAAACAGGACAGGCCCCATTCTTTGTAGAATCAATATCTGTAATAATTAATGATTTTATTCCTAAAAACCCTATAAATTTTTCAAATATTTGCGAATAGGCTCCTACTTCAATTATAGATACATTCTGAGACGATAATAAAAGCTTATTTGAGTCTGGACTTTCTTCTAGCAAAGATTCTTGATCAATCTTTCGAATCATTGAAGGTAACAAAATCCTTTCTGTATCTCCTTCAATAAAAATAGCTTTATCCGCGAAGAAGAGATCTGATCTATGCAAAGTTAAATATTGCTTCAGAAATTTATAATATGCTCTATTGTTTGAATACTCTATTTCTAGATCCTTTAAGTTTTTAGATATGACACTATTTTCACTTCTTTTAAAGTATTTTATGTCTTCGAATTTGCTTTCCGAAACAATGTGAGAAGAATGCGTAGTGAGTATGGTTTGAAGATTTCGCTTATTGCCATCTAATCCCTGAACATCTTTCAAAAGTGACTTTATGTTTTGGATGAAAATCCGCTGCATCTGGGGATGTGTATGTACTTCTGGTTCTTCAATAAAAAGAAGATTTATATCAGATGGTTTTTCAGCCTCCTTTTTCTGAAATTCATGCAATAGAATTTTTATTTCAAAAATCATGCATATAAGATTCATATATCCTAAACCATTATGACTTTCTGGCAAGGAATGATTAGGAGATTCGAGACCATACATCACAGTAGTATTCTCAGCCAGAAGATCTTGATGCTGGAGAGATGAGACTATCTTAATAATAGATTCATTCTGCTTTATCCCACCAAACTTTCTAACATCGCTAATTACTTCTTTGAATAACTCATTATATATTTCATTCAAACTCTCATCTGTTACGCTAAGAGCATTTTTAAAATCTTCAATTGCAGGATTTTCATCATCAATTTCTAGTTTTTTGTATATTTTACAAGACAAAGATGATAAAGACTTATCGGAGTTTTTGTTAGATACATCTCTTCTAGCACTAATCCACTTAAAATTAATAATCCTATCAATTTGTATTCCCTCTTTTTTTAGATCGACAAATTCATCTTCAATGACTTCTTGGCTCTCAAAGTCATAAAAAAGGCTTTTGCATGAAATTCGAAAGTACTTCTTATGCTTGTTCTTTAGAAAAATAGAAAAACTTTGAGGATTTTCCTTGTAATGAGTTCTAGATTTAAACCTCAAGTAGTCTCGCCTTAAGTTTTTGAAGTTATCCTCAGGAAGATAATAATCAAAAGCAAGTACAAATGTCTTATTGCGAAGATCTAAATCCATTAGGACTTTATTTCCTACGTTGGACAAATCGTCGTCATCTTCATATTCAATAAATAGCTTTAAGGAAATTCCAAGGAATTGAAATTTGGCTTCCTCGTTGTTCTCCTCCTCTACGAGAAATTTTAATTCATCCTTAAACTCGGTACTAAAGTCATGAGAATCAAAAGTATTTTGGGAGGAACCGTTTCCAATAAATTTGTCAAGAATCCATAGAAAAGAAGTTTTTCCACAATTATTTTTACCAATAATCACTGAGAGATCATCTTCTAAATCGACTGTGATCTCTTTTAATAGACGAAAGTTTTTAACTTTTATTTTTGTTATTCGCACTTTAGATACCTTGGCTAAGACTTCAGAGTAGACAAATAAACGCAACTCACAACAAAAGCATGGTATTTCATTGATTGCTTGTCGAGTACTCAGATCACTAAAACGTGGTGATCTGACAAAATTTTTGATAGCTTCAACCTTAATTATTTTTTTGGTTAAGCAATATGGAGTATTGAAAATAGGGATATTTATAGATATTTCCCTATTCACCTAATAAATATAGACTCTTATTTGTTAATATAATTTAAGATTAGGAAATTTCTGTGACACAACATCTTCTAGAAATGAAGAAATGCCGATCTCCTCACCCTATTTTGGGTCGAGTTCTTGTTGTTGTAATAGATAGTTCAATGCGCCACAGGATACAAGCTTGGGTATTGCGTAGGGAAATGATGCAACCTGCGATAGTTGAAATGGATCCTTCGATCTCTACGGTTGCACTCATCCTGTGCTTACTGTACTATTTTGTGCCACGGGGAATGACTCTGGGCGGGGAAGAGAGAGGCTGGCACCTCTCAAATCCCCTAAGTCATCCCAACTTAGCTCGGGTAAGCTGGCGATAACCTGGATTCATTCTAGGATCTAGCGTCTTTTTTACCTTCATTTTGGGACACAGCTAGACCATTCCCCGTTTTCTTTACCGAAAACGGAGATACCCGTCATGTTTAATTCATCCACCGGGGAGCCCAACCTCCCCACCAGCTTTCGGCTGCCCACCTACCAGCCCGATCGCCTCTGCCACATTCTGCTTGGCGACTACAACGCCCTCATCGACGCCATCAACCGCATGGAAGTCTTGCACTACTGCGATCGCGTCGGCTGGATCGACCCCATACCCACCGGACGCAGCGGCGAATACATCAGCGTAATGACCCGCCGCATCCCGCCCCCAGCGGCATAACCAAAACTACAGACTATCGATCCCCCGCTGCGCTGCCCCCTTAAAAAGGGGGCTCTCAGGACCATTGAACTCTTGCCCCCCCTTTCTAAGGGGGTATTGGGGAGATCTCCCGCGTCAGACCATCTTCCAGCCGATCGCTTCTCCGGCCCGCAGCGGCACTAGTTCGGTATCGCCAAACGGCAGCTCGTCGGGAATGCGCCAGGTCGTTTTGCTCAGGGTAATGCGATCGCTATTCCTGGGCAGCCCATAAAAATCTGGCCCATAAAAGCTGGCAAACGCCTCCAGCTTGTCGAGGGCATTCACGCTCTCAAACGCCTCTGCATACAGCTCCATCGCGTGCAGCGCCGAAAAACACCCCGCACAACCGCAGGCACTCTCTTTGCCATTGCGGGGATGGGGGGCGCTATCGGTACCCAAAAAAAACTTGGGGTTGCCCGACGTTGCCGCCCGCAAAAGCGCCTGGCGATGGGTTTCGCGCTTCAAAATGGGCAGGCAGTAGTAGTGGGGGCGCAGGCCCCCCTGAAACAGACTGTTGCGGTTAAACAACAGGTGCTGGGGGGTAATCGTCGCCGCCACATTGTCCGTCGCCAGCACAAACTCCACCGCCTCTAAGGTGGTAACGTGCTCCAGCACCACCCGCAGCTGGGGAAAGCGCTGCTTTAGAGGCATCAGGTATTTCTCAATAAACACCTTCTCGCGGTCGAACATATCAACCCCTGGGTCGGTCACCTCCCCGTGCAGCAGTAGCGGTATGTTGACCTGCTGCATCGCCTCAAAAACGCGATCGCACTTGCTAATCTCCGTCACGCCAGCATCGGAGTTCGTCGTTGCCCCAGCCGGGTAGTACTTCACCGCTTTGACAAACTGAGCCTCCTTGGCCGCCAAAATTTCTTCGGGGCGAGTGTTGTCGGTCAGGTAGAGGGTCATCAGCGGCTCAAACTGCTGGCCCGGTGGAACTGCTGCCAGAATGCGATCGCGGTACGCCGCCGCCTCGGCCACCGTACGCACAGGCGGCTTCAGGTTAGGCATCACAATCGCCCGCGCAAACTGCCGCACAGTGTGGGGCAGCACCGCCTTCAGCGCCTCGCCGTCGCGCAGGTGCAGGTGCCAGTCGTCGGGTCGAGTCAGGGTCAGCGTTTCCATAGTCTTATCCTAAAAAAATCGGTCACTGGGGCAAAAAGGCCGGGTTCCAAACCACTTCCCACAGGTGGCCATCGGGGTCTTGAAAGTAACCCGAGTAGCCACCCCAAAACGTATCGTGGGCCGCCTTGACGATCGCCGCCCCAGCCACCACCGCTTGACCCATCACCGCATCTACCGCCGCTTTGGAAGCGACATTGTGGCCTAGCGTCATCTCCGTAGCACTGGGCAGAGATAAGGCCAGCCCAGTATCGTGGGCAATGCTTTTACGGGGCCAAAGGGCAAGCCGCAAACCCGGCTGTAGATCGATAAAAACCACTGCACCATGCTCAAACTCTTGACCAACAATGCCGTCGGTCGCAAACCCCAACCCATCTCGGTAAAACCGCAGCGACGCTTCAAGATCGTCAACGCCAAGGGTAATGACTGTAATGCTTGGCTTCAAACCCTAGACCTCCTGTAGGTTAACTCAGCCGCACGACAGCTTCGTTGTCCAGCAGCGTGTTGCCAGTGAGAATGTCTTCCACCGTAATGCGCAGCAGCCGATCGCGATCGACTCGAAACAGCACCCGCACCCGATCGCTGCCCGGAAACCCCGGCGGGTCGAGCTGCGCGATCGTGCGGGCTCCCTCGCGATCGTTCAGCGGCTGCACCGAGGGGGCATCGCCGCCCAGCTGCCGCGTCACCAGTCGACCGTTCTCGAAGTAAACCTCCGTTTGAGTGCTGGCCGCCCCCAGCTCGCCGATGATCAGCTCAATGCTGGGCTGCTTTTCCACCGAAGCGCCCAGCGTGAGTTCAACCGGCGCGCTCATGGGGTAGGGCTGCCCCTGGGGCAAAATTGAGTGCCAGCCGTGGCGGTTGTTGCGCCGATCCCAGTAGCGAATGCCGTAGCTGTGGTAGAGAAAGTCTTCGATCGCCAGGCCCTGAGCCACCTGTAGCGCCCCCTGGGCCACCGCTTCAAAGGGGCGATCGCACCGTACCTTCTCCGCTCCAAACCGCTCTGTCACCCACCGCTGCAGCGCCGGAATCTGCGCCGTACCTCCCACCAGCAGCACTGCATCGATCGCATCCTGGTCGATGCCCTGGCGCTGCCCCTGCTGTAGCACCTGCGCCAACCCCTTCTCCAGCCGCTCAAAGAACTGGTTTTGAGTCAAAATTTCCTCAAACTGGTCGCGGGTCAGGGCCAGATCGTAGGTGTCGAAGGTTTCATCGTCGAAGTAGGCTTCCGCCGCCTCGGTCTGCGTTGACAGTGCAATCTTCAGCCGCTCCGCCAGTCGCTGCACCACAGGCCCATCAGGTACGCCCTGCCCGGCAAAGTGATTTACCAGCCACTGGTCGATATCGGCCCCGCCCAGGTTTTCACCCGCCTTGGCCAGCACCCGCGCCACCTCGGGCTTTTGAGCGCTGGTTTGGGTGTCGCCCTGGCCGCGCCACTTGAGCAAAAAGCCCACCGGCTGCTTCTGCACCGGAGACACCAGCCGCACCAGCGACCAGTCGAGCGTGCCGCCGCCAAAATCGAGCACCAGCAGGGTTTGCTCCCCCGTCAACCCGTAGCCCAGGGCCGCCGCCGTCGGTTCATCGATCAGCCGCACCTGGCTGAAGTCGAGCGCGGCCACCACATCCCCCAGCCACAGGCGGTAGGCCTCAAAGCTATCGACCGGCACCGTCAGCACCAGGCTGTCGTCCTCCCCGACTAGCGGGCGCACCTGGGTCAAGAGCGATCGCAGAAACCACTCCCCCAGCTGCTCAAAGGAAAGCGATTCCCCATCGATATCGGGCAGAAACCCCTGCAATGGCGTGCCAATGCCCCGCTTAATGTTGGCAAAAAAGCGGGGGTCGGTGGTCACGTCAAGGCCGCGATCGCGCACCGCCTGCCCCGCCACCACTCCATTGGCCCGGGGCTTCTCCACATAGATCAGGCTGGGCACCAGGGGCGGTACCGTCGCCAGCTGCAAACTCAAACCTGGAAGGGTCAGAGTTTCAGGACTCTCTGTCGCCGGGTTCCAGCGGGCAATGACGGTATTGCTGGTGCCAAAATCAACCGCTATAGCCATAGGTGCAGATCAACGATGGTGCTACCCATCCTACCGGGAGTGGGGATCGCTCGGTACGCTGGCCCCCGGTTCGGCGGTGGCCTTTCGCTGCTGGGGTCGCGACTTCAGCACCACCAGCACCAGCGTTACCACCGTCAGCGGCATCACAAACAGCAGCATTACCTGGCTAAACAGCCCCAGCTGGTCGTGGTCAGCCGCCCGCAAAATCAGGTAGGCCACATAGGCCACGTAGTAGCCGCTAAACAGTACCCCTTCCCAGCGCGAGATCACGTTGCCGGTCAGAAAAATCGGCAGGCAGGCCAGCGCCACCGCCACCATCACCGGCAGGTCAAAGTACAGCACCGAGTTGGGAATGCTAATGCCCACCCCCGATGCCACCGCCGTCACCCCCAGCACCGACAGAATGTTGAAAATGTTGCTGCCCACTACGTTGCCCACGGCAATATCGCGCTCGCCTCGAAACGTGGCCACCGCCGAGGTTGCCAGCTCCGGCAGTGACGTCCCCGCCGCCACAATGGTGAGGCCAATCACCAGCTGGCTTACGCCCAGCGCTTGAGCAATGCTCACCGCCCCGGTGACAAACATTCTCGAACCCACCACCAGCGCCACCAGCCCAACGCCCATCAAGGTCAGGTTGGTGATCCAGGTCGTGCGACCTACCGGGGTTGGGCCATACTCCCGGTCGTACTCCGACTGCACTTCGGCGTTGGTTTCTTTGCGGCTCTGGTAAATCAAAAACAGCGTGTAGATAATACCGCCAATAAACAAAATTACCCCGTCGCTGGGCTGTAGCAGGTGATCAAACGAGAAGAACAGCAGCAGCACCGAAATGCCTACCATAATTGGCACATCCAGCTTAATCAGCTGCTGCGCCACCGGCAGCGGAGCCAGCAGCGACGACAGCCCCAAAATCACCAGTACATTAAAGATGTTGCTGCCAATCACGTTGCCCAGGGCAATATCGCCCTGACCTGCCAGGCTAGACTGCACACTCACCGCCATCTCTGGAGCGCTGGTGCCGTAGGCCACAATGGTAAGGCCGATAATTAAAGGCGAAATGCCCAGCAGCGCGGCTAGCTTAGAAGCTCCCCGCACCAGGGCCTCGGCCCCTACCAGCAACAGGCCTCCACCTGCAATTAGCAATAGGATGGCAACAGTCATACTTGCAAACTCACTCAGTACACGCTCTCCCGGAATGCCTATCACCCAGGCCGGGAAAGCTCCCATTCCGAAATAAGGCCAATCTACAGTATGTCTGATTCTGATCCATCTCTGTCGGGGGCTCTATTAAAGGAGGCCGCTCTGGCCCCCTGGCGCAGTTCCCTAGCCCGCGCCCTGCACCGCAATCGCAGCCGCCCCTACAGCCGCTATTTTCAGCTGGCAACCGTCACCGCCGCTGGCCATCCTGCCAACCGAACGGTCGTTTTTCGCGATTTTTTGCCTAATACCAACACGCTGACGGTGGTTACCGACCAGCGCAGCGCCAAGGTGACCGACATCGCCGCTCACCCCTGGGTCGAGGCCTGCTGGTACTTTACCCACACCCGCGAGCAGTTTCGGCTAGCTGGCCCCATTGCAGTCGTCGGTGCCGCCAACTCAGATGCCGCTCTCAATCGCGCTCGGCAAACGGCCTGGGAATCCCTCTCCGACAACGCCCGCCAGCAGTTCTACTGGCCCCACCCCGCCCAGCCCCGTGACCCTGAGGCCGACTTTTCACCCCGCGACGCTGGCGATACTCCTCCGGCAGTCTTTTGCCTGGTGCTGCTCACCCCCGATCGCGTTGACCATCTAGAACTGCGCGGCGACCCCCAAACCCGCACCCTCTACGACCACCAATCCGACGGCACCTGGCAAATCAAAACGGTTAATCCGTAAGCGAAGGCAAGGTCGTTTCTGACTGCCACCGAGGGGAACATAGTAAGCGCTAAACTGTTATACAAAGTATAATTTGAGCCATTGATATGGATATTCAGCTTAAGAAGTGGGGCAACAGTCTTGGTTTGCGAATCCCCTATCGACTAGCCGAGAGTTTCGGGTGGGATGAAAACTCTACGGTAGAAATGATTGAAGTTGATGGAGCGCTGTTGATTCGCCAAAAGGCTATGCCCCTTACCCTAGACGAATTGCTGGCTAGCATTCCGGCTGATTTCCGCTATCCCAATGATGTATCTGACTTCGTTGATAGTGAGCCAACCGGGCAAGAGTTGCTGTGATCAAGGAACTCTAAGATGCAGCTTCGACGCGGTGAAGTCATTCGCATAAATCTAAACCCTACCCAGGGTAGAGAGCAAATGGGGGAGGCGCGCCCCTGTTTAGTACTGAGTCAAACAGTGTTCAACGCATCTAGGGATGGCCTTGTGATTGTTGCGCCCATTACTAGCACCATAAAGCCGGAGATCAAAACACTGATTCCTATTCCAGCTGGGTTTAGGGTAAGTGGTTCTGTAATTGCTGAACAGGTGCGCACGTTAGATTTGAGCCAGCGCTGGTGGCGCAGTACAGAAGAATACTTGCCCCTTTCATTAGTTGATCAGGTGGTCGCTATTCTCAATCTCATCATCGGTGGATAACCTCAATTGTTAACAGAAAGCGGCTTACAGCAGGACCATATCGGTAGCAAGGGCGACAAACCTTGCCCGTCGCTTCCCTCACGGTGATACCTTCAGGCCCAACTAGACGTGTCCACTGCTGGCAACCGAAAAGTTTGGCGATCGCATCCAAAATGTACAGAGCATAGGGCTGCCAAGGCTTACTCACAGTTCGATGGCCTCTTGCAGCACGGCCTCTCGAATATGGCGGTTGAGTTCGTGTTCTGGCACCAGATCTACCGACCGACCCAGCAGCTCAGATAGGCGAGCTGCCAGGGGCAACCGCTGAGCAAAAAGATCGTAGCCGTCCGGAAACTCTACTAAGAAATCGACATCGCTGTCGGGTTGTTCTTCGCCCCTAGCGACCGACCCAAAAACGCGAATGTTTCGTGCGCCATAGTGTCGACTCAGCGCCAGAATGATGTCTCGTTGGACTCGCAGGGTCTCGATTAGCATGGCTCCATTATCCCTCATTCTCTGCTCAGCCTCTAGAGCATCGACGGCTGGGCCAATGCGGTGTTGTCTACCTTCCATCGCTTCCCTAAAGCCTAGCTCAGCGTAAACTGCGTTCTGCCAAAGCTGGTGTTCGCAACGTGGTACCATCGGGCCGAACTGGCCGTGTTGAATATCGCGGCAAACTTTGGCAAAGCACTATGGCAACCGAAAGATTCAGCGCTAACGAACGGGCCTTTTTAGAAAAAGTCATGCAGCGGGCTAGCCTGCCAGATATTTACGACGCCCGCGACCTGACCCTGGTTGTGTTTCGCTCTATGCGAGACCTGATGACCACTGAAGCCTCTGACAGGACTGAAGCCGCTTTCAAAGACGACGAGATTGCCGCCCTCTGGAAAGACGACAACCCGATTGTGCGGGTGCTTAGCCGTCTGCGGCCTCCCCTCAAAATCGATACCGAAACCTTTTTGCGCCGCATTCAGCAGGAGGGAGGCCTACCTAAAGACGCATCTGCGGAAGGGGTGGTGATTGCAGTCTTCTCCGCCGCCCGCGAAGAGTTGTCCGAAGCGCAAATCAAAGAGATTTCCAGCACCCTGCCCGACGGGCTCAACGTGATGTGGGACCAGGTTTAGCCCGCTAACGTTAGCTTTGCCCTTTGACCTCCATCTAAACTCCTTGGCGGCGCAGTCGGCGATCGAGCCAGACCAGGATGCCCAGGGCGGGCGCTACCGTTGCCACCAGCCCTAGCCAAAACCCGTGGGCGACGGCGGCTCCCTGGTCGATCGCCCAACCCCCCAGCGGTGGGCCAATCAGGTAGCCCACGGCCCAGCACATCGAGTTGACCGAGAGATAGACCCCGCGCAGGGCCTCGGGCGCGATCGCCGCCACCAGCGCCGAGCCAATCGGCGTATAGGCCACCATCGCCAGCGCCATTACCCCCAGGGCCAGCCCACCCCAAACCAGCGGAAAGCTACCCGTGCCCGACTGCCACACCAGCCCAAACCCCAGCCCCCACAGCAGCGCCGACACCATTAGCCCCTGGGCTGGACGGTAGTGGTTGAGCCAGCGGGCCACGGGCAGCTGCGCGATCGCCGCCAGCACCACATGCCCGGTAAACAGCAGGCTCAGCGTGCCCTCGCTAATGGTCTGTTCCCCACCCGCGAAACGGTTTAAATACAGAGGCAGCGTACTTTGAATCTGGGCCAGGTAGCCCGTAAACAGCACATTCACCAGGGCGTACACCATCAGGCTGGTGTCTCGCAGGGCGTGGCCCCAGCCCTGCAGCAGCGATCGCGCTGGGTTATCCGGTGGGCGCGTCTCGGCAATAGCGACGTAGATAATGCCAAAAAACAGCAGGAACGTGACGCCGTCGATGGCAAACAGCGCCCGGTAGGCCCCGGTCAGCGAGATCAGCGCCCCGCCAGCGATTACCCCTACCCCCAACCCAATGTTGTCGGCCAGTCGCACCAGAGCGTAGGCCTCGTTGCGCTGCTTGGGGCTGGTAATGTCGGCCGCCACCGACTCAGCAGCAGGCCAGTATAAGCCCACCCCAAACCCCATCAGCAGGTTGCCCAGCAAAAAAATGGGGAACGTGTTGGCCAAGATCAAAACCCCGTCGGCCACCGCCGACACCAGAGCCGAGGCTAGCAGCGTCGGTCGCCGCCCCGCCGTGGGCGAGTCGACCAGCGACCCACCTAAAAACCGCCCCCCCATACCCGCCACCGAGCCCAGGCCAATGCCCAGACCCACCTGGGTCGCCGACAGGCCCACCTGAGAAGTAAAAAAAATTGGCGCGTAGAACAGCGTAAAGCCAATCCCCACCTGCGACAGCAGCCGCCCCGCCGCTAAAATCCACACCCGATGGTCTAGGTCGGGCAGCAGCTTGCGGAACCATTGTGTTAAGGCTGACATCATGGCATCGGCAGCTGTCGGGGTCGTCGCCAGGCATCGATCAGCGCTACGGTACCGCCGATCATGCCCCACACAAACCACAGACCCAGGTCGTAGCCCTTGCGCTGGGCCACCTGGGCTGCCACCAGGCCAATCAGGCAGTGCAAAAACAGAGGAAAGTAGGCGAGGGGCAGCGTATCGGCCATACTGGCAAAGCGATAGATAGAAAAGTCCTCGAAAACGCGATAGAGCGGGCGATCGCCCTAAGAATGGAGCCAACCTGACAAAAACGCCAGTGCTAGTGCATTACTCACCTTACACCTAGAGCCAGATCTATGCTGGTGAGACTATCGCTCTATCCTGACAATATAGAATCCGTCGAGAGAAATATCGCCGTGGCCGCTGGACTTTTTGTGGGGCTTATCACCCTCGACTGCATTTACCGTGTGGATCATGTCCCCAGCAGCGACGAAAAGATCGTCGCCGCCGATAGCCTGCTGGTAGCTGGGGGGCCAGCCACCAATGCCGCGATCGCCTTCGCCGCCCTGGGCAATCGCGCCACCGTGGTTGGCTCGCTCGGTCAGCACCCTCTGACCGCGCTGATTCGCGCGGAGCTAGCCACCTACAGCATTGACGTAGTCGATCTCACGCCCGATCTGCAAGCCCCGCCGCCCCTGTCCACCATTCTCGTCACCGCCGCTACGGGCGATCGCGCTGTTGTCTCGCGCAATGCTGTGGGTCGCCAGGCCCAGCCCCTCGCCGACCTCGAATCCATCCTCAAAGCTATAGATATCGTGCTGATTGACGGTCACCAGATGGCGGTGAGTGAGGCGATCGCCCGCCAGGCTCAGGGCATCCCCGTCGTCGTCGATGCTGGCAGCTGGAAGCCCGGCTTTGAAACCGTGCTGCCCCTCGCCACTAGCGTCATTGCCGCCGCCAAATTTCGCCTGCCCGATCGAGCCGATACCCCAGCAGCCCTCAGCGACCTTGGTATTCTCGAAGTCGCCGTCACCCACGGCCCCCACCCCTGTCTCTTATACACATCT
>PYER01000386.1 GCA_003017855.1 filamentous cyanobacterium CCT1 | reverse complement strand
CGTAAGCGAGGCAAGGCACTGCTGGGCAACCTATTGGAGACCTTGTTGAACTAGCTCCTCAAAATCCGTATTGAGCCACTATTTTTACCTATTTCTGGGAGCCATATTATGGCAACAATTGGACAAATCAGAGGCATGATCTTAGAGGAAGTTCTACTTTATCTGCTTCGTTCTTCTGGCTACCGTACTGTTGAAAGAGCTAATCCTAAAGATGACACAGTCCAGCGAGGTAAAGCTGGACTAGAGCTTCTTGGGAGGGGAGGAGTTCATCAAATAGATGCTATTGCTGACTTTGTTGTTTCACCTCCATTTTCAAATCCACAAAGATTGCTAGTGGAGGCAAAGTTCTTAAAAAAATCAGTAGGAATAGAAGTGGTCAGAAATGCTATAGGTGTTCTAAAAGATGTTGGAGAATACTGGGTTTCTAGAGATGGTGCACCAGCAAGAGCAAGGTATCATTATCAATATGCATTGTTCTCAGCTACAAATTACTCAAAACCAGCTCAGAGATATGCATATGCCCAAGATGTATATCTAATACCTTTAGCTAACTCAAGGTTTATGAGGCCTATATTAGACAAGATAGGCAGTCTCAGCGCTGAATCCTTTGGCGCCGAGAATGACAATAAGATATCAGTTAATCTGATTAATTTCAGGGAATTCTTTAGAATGAAAATAACTCATGCTTCCGATGAATTTAATGATAGCGTTGACGTAGCGGTAATTTTTCGAAATGAAAACGTTTATCATCAGGATTCATCGGATAATTCTCAATACATAGATCCGATCTTCAGGGTATACAGACCCAATATTCAAGAAGATAACATACCTGGAAACATCTTGCGCAATTTACGGCGAGATATAGACGCAATTCGAGACGGCTTTACTCGTGGTTCTAATGAAGCCCTGGTTGGAATGCTTGGTAAGCAATTCCCTCTTTTTTTGGTGCCTGACAGGGACACAAATCTCCAAGAAGTATCTTCTAAATATACTCATCGTGTCCGAATTTATTGGAGTGATGAAGAAGGATGGTGGTTCACGTCTGTTCCTGATAGTAATGTGGTCTTTAGATTTTCTTTTGACCTTCCTAAAAAGCTTTTCGAGCTTTATCAAGAGCAAGGATTGTTAAGTCAAGCAAGAGCTCTTGAAATGAAAGCTGATTTTATGGATGAAATTGAGGCTGTTGTTCTTATTGATAAAGAACCCCGTATAATTCGCTTTTTGCTTGATAGAGAGTGGATTGATGAGCTGCGAAAGTTCATGAGAAATGAATGACTAAGAGTTTAATGCTAGATGTCTAGATGTAATCTATAAAACCCATATACTTTATACTAATCTGTCAGCAATGATTAGAAATTTATGTCTCTCAGCGCCACGATCAAGTCGATTCAAGACATTATGCGGAAGGATGTGGGGGTCGATGGCGATGCCCAGCGGATTGGGCAGATGGGCTGGCTGCTGTTTTTCAAGATTTTTAGCGACCAGGATGCGGAGCTAGAACTCAACGACGACGCCTACGAGTCGCCGATCCCGATGTCGCTGTGCTGGGATCAGTGGGCCGACAGCAAAACTCTGGGGAAAGACGCGCCAACGGGCGATGCCCTGCTGGAATTTATCGACACCCGGCTGTTCAAGACCTTCCAGAACCTCGACCCCGAGCAGTACGAAGGTCTGGGGCGCGAGCGGGCGCTGCTGCTGCGCAGCGTGTTTGAGGATGCCTACAACTACATGAAGTCGGGCACTCTGCTGCGCCAGGTGATCGACAAGATCAACGACAGCATTGACCTGAACCAGCGCCAAACGCGGAATGTGTTTGGCGACATCTACGAACAGATTCTCAAAGACTTGCAAAGCGCGGGAAATGCGGGGGAGTTCTACACCCCCAGGGCGGTGACCCAGTTTGCCGTGGATATGACCAACCCCCAACTGGGGGAAACGGTGCTAGACCCGGCCTGCGGCACAGGGGGCTTTTTGACCTGTGCCTACGAGCACCTGAAGGGCCAGGCGAAAACGCCCCAAGATCTAGAGACGGCAAAGCGCAGCATTCAGGGGGTGGAGAAGAAGCAGTTGCCCCACTTGCTCTGTGTGACCAACATGATGGTGCACGGCATTGAGGTGCCGACGAACATCCGCCACGACAACACTCTGCGGCGACCGCTGCGCGATTATGGCCCTAAAGATTGGGTGGATGTGGTGGTGACGAATCCGCCCTTTGGGGGCATGGAGGAGGACGGCATTGAGGGGGGCTTTCCGTCGGAGTTTCGCACGCGCGAGACGGCGGACCTGTTTTTGGTGCTGGTGATGGAACTGCTGAAGCCGGGGGGGCGGGCGGCGATTGTATTGCCCGATGGCACCCTGTTTGGCGAGGGCATTAAGACGCGGGTAAAGGAAAAGCTGCTGCGCGACTGCAACCTGCACACGATTGTGCGGTTGCCCAATGGCGTGTTTAACCCCTACACCAGCATTCGGACCAATGTGCTGTTTTTTACGAAGGGGGAGCCGACGGAGGCGGTGTGGTACTACGAGCACCCCTACCCGACGGGCTACAAGTCGTACTCGAAGACAAAGCCGATGCGGGTGGAGGAGTTTGCGCCGGAGAAGGCCTGGTGGCACAACCGAGAGGAAACGGAGCAAGCCTGGAAGGTTCCGGTGGCGGACATTGTGGCCAATGGGTACAACCTGGACATGAAGAACCCCAATGCGCCGGAAGATAAGCATGAAGACCCGCTGGTGCTACTGGGGCAATATCAGGAGGCAGTGGCGGCGGCGGATAAGGCACGGAATGCCCTGAAGGCCAGTCTGATGGCCGCCCTAGAACGGAGAGATGATTGATGGGGCGCTATCGGTTCACGGACTACGTTTTTTTGGGGTCTTTGGCATACATCAGCTTTGTCGCTCTAACGACGGGGCACCCGATCCCGGTGCTTTTGATGGTGGGACTTGGAGCCTGGGCGGCACGGCAGTATGTGTGGCTGCCTGCACGGCAGCGGCAGATACAACCGTTGGTGAACAAGGCCCAAGCTGCGAGGGATGTAGGTAACGCCAAAGAGGCCGTGAAGCTCTACAACCAGGCAATTGCCCAGCAGCCCAAGAACCCAGGACTCTATGTAGAGAGCGGGCAGGTGAAGCTGGCTGAGAAGGCCTATGGCGAAGCGTTAGCCGACTTTAAGCAAGCCTCTCGACTAACGCCCCAGAACCCAGCCATGCATTTGATGGCGACAACCGCTCACTGTGGATTAAAGGAGTATCAAAAGGCGCTGACCATCAATAACGAGATCATCAACGCTAACCCCAATGGCCCTCAGGCGTTTATGGGCTACTTGGGGCGGGGGACGGTGTTTATTTACCTGCGTAAGTTTGATCGGGCGCTGGGCGATTTTTTGCAGGCCGATAAGCTGAAGCCAGATTTTTTCTTGACGCAATGCTGCCTGGCTGAGGCATTTTGCTATATCGGTGAGTTTGGTAAGGGGTTGGCCTCGGCAGAACGGGCAATTGATTTGATGCCAAGCTGGGGTACCCCGTACCTGTGGCGGGGGTGGGCTAAGTATGGGCTAGGCCGCTATGAAGAAGGGCTAAAAGACTGCAATACAGCCATACAGCAAGACCCTAAGTTCGGGAAAAGCTACCAAATTCGGGGGCTGGTGCATCGGGCGATAGGCCAGCTAGAGCTAGCCCTGAAGGACTTGGAGCGGGCGCTGAAGCTGTACCGCAAAGAGGGGCTAGAGCAGTTTGAGGCAGAGATTACGGAGCCGCTGGCCGAAGTGCGACAAGCCCTGGGGCAAGATTTAACGAGTACGGAGTAGGCAGGGCATGGATCTGAAGACGTTTTTTGAATATTTTGACACGCTGGCGGAAGCGCCCAACGGCATTCAGCGGTTGCGAGAACTGATTTTGGATATGGCGGTTCGGGGGAAGTTAGTGCCGCAAGATCCGAAAGATCTCACCGGTCAAGAAACGTTTGAAAAGCTTCTGAAAGAAAAAGCGGATCTTGCCAAAGAAAAAAGAATCGGCTCTACAGGATTCAGTATGCTGGTGTAACCCTTAGTATACCGAGCGGTTATGGTACCTCTACTGAACGAAT
>PYER01000385.1 GCA_003017855.1 filamentous cyanobacterium CCT1 | reverse complement strand
GTTTTGCTTACACCTGCACTCTATGCGGTGGATAGCTTTTCTCCAATCCATCCCTCAAAAACTGTCCGGAGTGTTGTAACCAGTTACCTGAGTCAGGCACTGCCCTTTTGCGAGAAGGCATTGCAGGGCAAGGAGCTTACTCTGTCATTACTCGGATTGAAGTATTAGGGTACAAACAGTCTGAGCCTGCCGAAAACCAAGCCAAACAACTTCTGGGCCAACTAGTTGAGTTACCGCTTAGTTCTGCGATCGCCGAGAGAACGATTGCTATTCGAAAAGGCCTAAAAATTAAGGTTCCTGATGCCATCATTGCGGCTACGGCTTTGGAGTATTCACTACAGCTTGTTAGTCGCAATGAAGATGATTTTGCCCAAATCAAGGATTTGATGTTGATTAATCCTTTCAATCCATAAGTTATAGCAGTGGCCAGTTCCCGTAGGGTGGGTGGAAGAAGTGTTCGCACAGCGTCTTCAGAGGAGAAAACTAAACAGCAGTCAACCTGCTGATGCCAATGGCACCTCGATTTCATCGGCTCTCCAAGCAGCGTAAGAAAGCGCTGCGTAGATATCTTCAATTTCCAGGTATGGGTAGGCTGCTAGGATTTCGTCTATTGATCTTTCGCTAGCTAGAAGACCTACAACGGTACCAACTGTGACTCTAAGCCCTCGAATACAGGGTTTGCCACCCATAACTTCGGGGCTAAAGGTGATTCGGCTAAGGGGTTTCATATCTTTCTCCAATAAATAACTAGCATTCACTGATACACTCAATCGAAACCTTTTGCATTTTTAATTTTGCACTTTTGATTTCTCTAACTGCTTCGCCGCCCATTCTCTGAGCTGCTCGTCGTTGTCGTTTTGGGCGCGATCGCGCAGTAGTTCCAGGGTTTTGGGGTGGTCAGGATATTGCTGCACCAGCACGTTGAGGGCAATTTGGCGAGGGTTACCTTGCCAGTCATATTCTCGTTCGAAGAGATCATTGAGGGTGCGATCGCACCAAAATTCAAATAAACTAGGGTCGTCTTCCCAGCCCTTGGCTAACGCTTGCACCGCCGCCCTCCGAACACTGTTATCCTGGTCGACTTGGGCGCGCCTCTTGAGGATCGGCAAGGTGTCGGGGTCGTCCTTCCATCTCTCCGCCAATACCTGAACTGCCGCACTCCTAAGACTCTCCTTAGAACTTGATGATTGGATAGACTCCTTTAGCCAACGTTTGATTTCAGAATTTTGATTATAGATATTTCCTATTTCCTGGACTGCCATGATAGAAACACTTTGCCAAACAGTAGACTGAGCAATGTCTTTCAACCAATTCAGAGTATCTGATTCATTTGTCCAGCACCTGGCTATAGCAGAAACAGCAAGGGGAGCAACTCTATAATTTAGCCTCATCTCTTTTGTTTCAGCAACCTCCTTGAGCCATAGTAGAGCTTGTGGATGATCTCTGTAATTTTCTGTAATTGAATTAACAACCGCTAAAGAGGTGAAGTCACTCGAGTCGCTCGCTAAAAGACTTTTCAAGTAGTCAAAAGAATCGGGCTCTTCGTGGAACAATTTTCCTATGTAAGAAACGGCTTTAGATCCAATTCCGTAGTCAGTTGTAGTGGTGCCTGTTTCTTCGTTTCTTGATATCGTGGAGTATGGGATAAGAGCGATTAAACTTTTTAGTATTTTTTCAGCATCATCTGAATTTAAGGATGCAATTCTAGATTCGTAATAGCAATCTGCCGCTAAAAATAGATTGGCAAATCTCGTTTCGTTCTGGGTGTAGCTTGACTCTCCATCCTGGCACAGGAGGAAATCGATTATTCGTCCCGAAAAAGTCTGATCGATCATGCCAGAAATTAATCTTAAGACTTCATGCCAATCTTCATCATGCCAATGTACTTTAAAGGCCTGATCTAGTAAGGCTTCAAAACTTAAGGTCTGAGTTTCTTTAAATTCCCAAACAAATGCCCATGCGGCAAAGAATTCCAGAAACGTGCGATGCACAAAGGCATAAGTGTCGGCTCCCAGGTAGCACAAAATGAAATTGCGCTCCCGCAATTGGCGGATCATTAGCCGCGCCACTTCGCGGGGCTTGTCGATATCAATAGATTTCAAAAAGTCCGTCAAAATCGTTTCCAGATCCTGGGCGCTAATGATGTTTCCCGCCAGCCCCGCTTCGCCCGACTGCATGTGATACGCCACCTTTCGCAGCATCGCCTGCTTATCCCGATAGTCGATCGTCACCGGGTCCAGCTTCTGCTCAATCAAATTCCGCTCTACATCCCACTGGTGCAGCAGCACCCGCGACGCCTGGTTATACAGCTCTGGTCTATCCCTCGGCAGCTCCTGGTTGCGGTTCAAAATCGCCATCATCGTCAGCAGCAGCGGGTTCCCCGCCAGCTCCCGAATCGCCTTCGACTCGCGAATCGCCTTGTGCAGCCGCTCCCGTTTTCGCACCTTATCCGCCCCTTCGGGAAACGTCTGGTCGTGCCAGCGCGCAATAAACTCGGCAATCTGCTCATCCGTCAGGTCTTGCAGCATGTAGTGCTGAAACCCCGCATCCCGCAGCGTCTGCGCCTTGTACCCCAGCCACCGCGAGGTCACCACCACCTGCACCTGGGGGTAGTCATTGGTAAAGCGGTGAATATCCGTCACCACCACATGCCGCAGGTTGGGGTCAAACACCTCATCAATGCCGTCAAACAGGGCCACGGCATCCCCCGCCAACAGCACCTCATGGAGCCGCTGCTGGTTTAGCCGACAGGCAATATCGCCCTTATCCAGGTATTCCACAATGCTGCTGCATTTTTTGTCGTGCCGGTCTCGCGCATACTTCCGCAGCTCAATCAGCAGTGGCAGCGGTCGCTGAGCCAGCTCTTTTAGGTCGCGAACGGGCTGCTCGGCCCACTGCAGCGCCACATACTGCAACAGCGTCGATTTCCCCGACCCCGGATCGCCCAGCACCACGGCATAGTCCACCACCGGGCGGCTCCGCTGCCCCATCCCCGCTGTGCGCCCCACCACCTCCAGCACATTTTGGATGGGCTGCTCCACGTAGGTCTGGCGATAGGCTTCAATTTGCGCGGCCTCCAGCGCTTCTGCATCCAGTTCCCCCCGCTGCTGCAGTTCCTTCAACTTCTCCTTCGGGATTTCGTACACCTTGGGGTTAAACTCCTGGCACGTCCGCACGTCCTGGGGAATGAACATACGCCACAGCTTCAGGTCGTTGTAGGCATAGGCAGAGGTATCCAGCGACTCCAGCTTCAGGTTGCCGTACTGCTCCCGCAGGGTCTCCTGATATTTCTGCAAATCAAAATCGGTGGGAATGCCCACCAGAGCCTCAATGCCCTGACGCATGGCCTCCTGGTTGTGCAGCTTTAGCAAATCCCGCAGCTCATCGGAACTGCGCAAAATGCCCTTTACCGCCCGCACGTACTGCTTGCCAATTTGCGGCCAGTCAAACTCTTCAGGTAAGGGGCGCAAATCCAGCGCTTGCCACCGCAGCGCCAGCACCTCGGCCTCAATGGTACGGCAGTCTGGCTCAAAGGCTTGACCCAGCGTCGCCTTTACATCCTTATCCCGCATGAATTCCCGCAGGGGAATTTCATAGAAATCGCGAATCTCAGCCCCAGAGCAGCCCTGAAACTCCAGCTCCGCTTCGATCAGTTCCACAAACGCCTTTAGCGCTTCAGCTAGCGCTTTTTGCACGGGTGCTTGGCTGGCTAAACCCGCTGTATCCGCAATACAGCCCTTAAAAAAATCCTTCGCGTAGTCTTCCAGACTGCCTTGCAGCAGGGGCAGCAACACATCTTTGGCGACGTACTTGCCTGTTTCCTTCAACCCGATCGCAGCAAGAATGTCTAAAACCATAGCTTTCAGGACCGTGGGCGCAGTTTCTACAACTATATCGCTGGTAAAAGAAACCGCTGGCGGACGGATGCATCCCAAATTTGTAAATTCATGGATTCGATGGGCGGCTGGTCTGTCATGCCCGTGCAACTGGGCATCCAATCGAGAGCAGTTGCTACCAAGTAGATTGGGAGCATGTCACCTTTGTAACCCAATGGCTCCATTGAGATAAGCACACCGATGGGCCAGCACCTGGGGAACGTTGT
>PYER01000068.1 GCA_003017855.1 filamentous cyanobacterium CCT1 | reverse complement strand
GCTTGGCTCGTAAAACCATTTGCTTCTCCAAATCGGTTCTGATGCATGACACGGTGATTGGCCTATTTATCAATCGCTATGAGTTTGGGCGAGCGGTATGACAGGGCTTCAACAGGTCTAGAACACTACCCGGATAGCCTTGATAAGGGGGGCAGAGGGGATCATCGCGATATACTTCGTCCTGGTGAAATCTGCTTTTGAGGACAGGGTTACTACACCACGCTGTAGCCCCCGGCTAACCATGTCTGTAGCTCGGCAGGAGCCTGGGCCTTGACCAGCATTGCCCTGAGCTGTTCTCCATCCAGAACCTCGGTTTCTAGCAGGGTCTGGGTGGCTGACTCCAGTAGCCCCCGGTTCAACCGCAGAATTTCGATCGCCATCGAGCGAGCGTTGTTGAGCAGCAGATTCACCTGGCGATCGATCTCGGTGGCGACCTCAGGGCTAGTGGTGCGGCGATCGCTGCCCCCATCCAAAAACTGTGCATTAGCTTTAGCAAAGGCCACTGGCCCCAGGCTTGCGCTCATGCCGTACTCGGTCACCGCCTTCTCGGCCAGGTCGGTGGCTTTTTGAATGTCGTCGCTGGCTCCGGTCGAAACCTTGCCAAAGACAATCTCTTCGGCGGCGCGGCCCCCTAGCAGGGTAGCCAGCTGGCCCCGCAGCTCGTCTTCGAGCATCAAAAATCGGTCATTCTCCGGCATTTGCAGGGTGTAGCCCAGTGCCCCCAACCCGCGCGGCACAATCGAAATTTTGGTCACCCGGTTGCCGCCGGGCATCAGCGCTCCCACCAGGGCATGACCCACTTCGTGGTAAGCCACGGTCTGGCGTTCTGCTGCCGTAAGCACCCGAGAGCGCTTCTCTAGCCCCGCAATCACCCGCTCAATGGCCTCGTTGAAGTCGGTCATCAGCACCGCCTGACGGTTGTTACGAGCTGCCATCAGGGCCGCCTCGTTGACCAGGTTAGCCAAGTCTGCGCCAGCAAAACCAGCGGTCTGAGCCGCGATGTCGGCCAGATTCACGTCTTTGCCTAGGGCCACGTGGCGGCCGTGCACCTGCAAAATCTCCAGCCTGCCGCTCCTGTCGGGGCGATCGACCAGCACCTGGCGATCAAAGCGTCCGGGGCGGCGTAGGGCCGGGTCTAGGGTCTCCGGTCGGTTAGTGGCGGCGATGACGATCACCCCATCGTTACCGCTGAAGCCGTCCATCTCGGTCAGCAGCTGGTTCAGGGTTTGCTCACGCTCGTCATTGCCGCCCGTGGGGTTACCGCCGCGAGTTTTGCCCACCGCGTCTAGCTCGTCGATAAACACAATACAGGGAGCCTGGCGCTTGGCTTTGTTAAACAGGTCGCGCATCCGCGAGGCCCCAACGCCCACGAACATTTCCACAAATTCTGAACCGGCCATGCTCAAAAACGGCACTCCGGCCTCTCCGGCGATCGCCTTCGCTAACAAAGTTTTGCCCGTTCCCGGCGGCCCCACCAGCAATACTCCTTTAGGAATTTTGGCCCCCAGCTGGCGGTACTTGTCGCCGTTGGCCAAAAAGTCGACTACCTCTTGCAGCTCCTGCTTAGCCTCGTCTACCCCAGCTACATCGGCAAAGGTGACGCCCGTTTTGCTTTTGCCGTAGCTACGGGCCTTGCTTTTGCCCATATCTGCAGCGGCACCTACTCCACCCGCGCGACTAAATTTTGCCGCCAGGGCCAAGGCTCCCACCAGCATTCCAGACGAAATAATCAGTCCAGCAATGCCGGCTGGGGGCAGGGGCTCAGGGGCGATCGTGACCTGTACCCCTTGATTTTTAAGTTGATTCACGATCGCATCGGTCGAGCCCACTGGCTGAGTTGTGTAGCGGCGGCGGCCAAACTCAGGCTTGAGAGTGTAGTCAATGCGTTCGGCTTTGCCGTCTCGACGAGAATCGCGCCCAATTGTCACCCGCTGCACCTGGGCCTGGTTGACCTGCTCTACAAAGGTGCTGTAGGCCGATTGCACTGGGGTTTCCGTTTTCATGGGGCAAGTCCTGTAGGGTTAGGGGCAACTCAAGGGTGCAAGGTGCCAGGAAAAGCTCTTCGTTGGCCACTCACTTCCTTGATTCTGCGGCAGCCGTCCTAACTCTCCCAGAGGGGGAAACGCCCCAAGATAGCCGTGGTTACCGAAGGGCAAAGGGTTTACTGTACGGCGGTTACGACCTCGTTAGGAAGATTGCCGTAATCTCGACAGACAGCCTGCGCAATCCTCCGGTCCTAAACCAGCGCTATATAATAAGGGCCAAACATTCTCCCGACCCCTATGACCAAATTTGATGCGGTTCAGCTTACAGAGGTCTCCGTAAATCTGCCCTGGGGTATTGGCGGGGCTAAGTGGAAGCCCGATACCACCGAGCGAGCTGCCGCCTGGGAGCTTTACATTGAGCTAGTCACCCGCGTTGCCGTGCAGCCCCTCGATGCCGATGCCGGTTTGGTAAGAGAAGCGCTCAACTCGCTCTACAGCCTGTTTGGCTCTACGCGAGAGATTTTACGCACTGCTGGTCCCAAGGTCGGAGCCTCTAAGGAGTCGGTGGGGGGTATTGCGATCGCCGTGCTCAACAACGGCCTACGGCCCTTCATGTCTAAATGGCACCCAATTTTGCAGGAGTGGGAAGCCCAAAAGCCCCAGGGCGTCAGCGCCGTCGCCCACGAAAAAGGTTGGGAGCTAGAGCCCACCCTGCGCCAAGAACTCAGCCAACTCAGAACTGGCCTCGAAGCCTACGCCCGCGCTCTGGCCGACATAGCTGGCATAGAGCACTAGCAATCTCAGTATCTCGCTCCTGTCAGCATAAAAAAATTACCTAAATTCGATTAAGTATCGAGAAAATACTCAGTACACATTATGAAGTTGCCAATAAGATAGAAGCCTGAGGTGCACACCCCCTGGGCTTATCCTTTCTCCTTTGGCCCTCTAGGAGTCAGGTCAAAACGATAACCAGCGATCGTAGGGGTAAGTCAAACGACTTTACAACGCTGATCGCTCCGTTACAATAGCTGGGTATTTTAGTAGGTAAATGTCTGGCGCTTCCGTAGAAGTGCCCATGACGTTTACTGGCCTTCACAATGGCCAATGGAGCACACCCGTTTTCTTGCCCGTATGGCTGCCCTCACCCAGGCGCTTGGTAATTGATTCAGGTCTACACGTTTGCTGTTGCTGTAAGGCTAATGCCTCCTAACTGGGCCTTACCCCACGCGAGTTATCGGTTTTGTTGTTTGGCACGTTGGTCTTAGAAACATGAGTCGTCATCTACTACGACAAGCTTTGCGGCTTCCTCAAGCAGCGGTTAAGCGTTTGGTTACGGGGCTGCTACAACTTGTGCTTTTAGCCAACCGACCGGCCCGCTTAGCCCGGTCGGGTTTTGTCCTGCCGACCACGGTGTTGCTGGTGCTGATGGTGGTGCTTACCGCTACCGCGCTCACCTATCGCTCCTTCACCCGTAGCGATATGGCCATCTCCCAACGTGAGCAGCAGGTTATCTCTAATGCTGCAACCCCTGCGATCGATCGGGCTAAGGCCAAAATTGAGTTTTTGTTTCGAACCGATAACCGCTTTCCTAGTGGGGTGCCGGCCAGCGACATTCTGGCCGATCTCATGCTCGTCACCAACACCTACGCAGGCTATACAAACCGGGTTACACGCTTGCCGGGTGCTAACGACCCTTACACCCTCCCCGATGAAACTCGGGTTGATATTAACGGCGATGGTGTTTTAGACAATGCCTGGTCATTTAATACCGACCTCAATGGCGATGGTGCTGTTGCCGCTCAGGAACTAGTGGTCTACTCCATTCTGGTTGATGACCAGGGACCTAGACTACAAACTACGACTAGGCTTGACGGCCCTGTCAATCAAGCTAAGGCCGATGCCTTGGTAACTCGTACGGGGCCTCTCGCGACTACCGAAGCTAGCGCATCCTGTGCAGGTGCACTAGCAGAGGGTGGTTGGCAGGTAGTTCAGCAGGGCAACAACTCTACTCTGCAAAAGAACTTTCAGGTCAATGCCTTTGTGGCCAATCTTAACGACGCCAACCGCACCTTTGAGACCCTCGAATTTCAGCAGTCTCGCACCGCTGCCCGAGCTAACAAATGGGGAGCCTGGTTCCGCTACGACTTGGATATTTCTCCCGGTCCAGAATTTAACTGGAATGGGGCCATGCACACTGATGGAAACCTTTTCACCATTAGCAATGGCTACCGCTCCCACATGATTAGCTCCCACAACTCTTGTCTCTATGGCCAAGAGTCCTCAGAAATCTCGCTCTCTGAAATTGACCTCAATGGTGACGGTGTAGGCACTCCTGGCACGGTTGTGGGCGGTCAGCAAGAGTTCCAAGGCCAAGCCGTTAGGGGAACTCTCCGCTTTGACAATACGACTGATGGCACTAATCCCCGCATTCACGTGTGGAACGGGGCGGGAGTTGCTGCTAGGGTAAACCTTGACCTGACGAACGCCCGTGACTCTGTTAGAACTAGCGCTGCTAACAACAACGCTCGGCCTTCGGACATCGCGATGAATCCGATGCTGCTGTTCACTCGCGATATCGCGCAGCACATCAACCCCGCTTCTTGGCAGCGTGACCCAAACTGGGATACCGCGAACGATAGCTTCGCAAGTGATCAATTTCAACGCATTATCAACGATGAAGTTGCTCGTCCATTCGTGGACGACTTCTATCGAGCTGACAACCGTTGGGGGCCAAAACCGCGCTACGACAGCCGGGATCCGTCCCTCGATATTGCCAACGCTCCTTCTGGGACAGTGATTGGCGATCGCATCACCGGTCTAGGTCGTCTTACCGACACCGCCAATGGTCTTGATGGCTATTGGGAACGACAGGCAATTTCTACAGGGCTGCGCCTGATTGTGGGCGAACGTCTCGAGTTGGGCAACGCCAACGGCTGGAATTCTAACCCGGCAGGCACTGGACCGGCAGGAGATTCTTTATACCCAGCGACTGCTCGCCCAGCCGTTAATACCCGCTATGGCAGGGCCCATGAGTACGTGCAGCGCAAAACCCTGCGCGACAACCTTGCTGCGGTGCAGGGTATGGTGGCCTACCATTACCAAATCAACAGTGGTACCTTCCCCGCCGCCTGCATCGCCTCAACGGCGCACCCTGGCACTACTCAGACCATTCTCAATAGCCGCACCTTCACCACTTATCCCACCGCTACTGCCCGTTTACGGGCCGATTTCTTGACCGGTACAGGTACCAACGGCTGGGAGTTTCAGTTCCCCGCTGCCTACGATACCGAAACCGAATTTGCTTCGGCGATTGCCTCTGGAGAACCCCTGGGTAATGCGCTCAGAAATCTGGCCTACTTTGCGGGCGATCCTAGCGGTGGTGCACCGTCCTTTAGGGCTGTACAAGATGTAGCTGGTGCTACTAACGCTTCTGTACACCCTGCTCCCTACCTCAGCATGTGGGGCGATTTTTCTCCCCTGCGGCGTGTCTTTGCTGAATCTCTCGATGCGTCGCCAGCCGTTACTTACGCCAATCTCAGCCCCGCCGACAAGGCAACTCTGCACAGTGCCGCCTGCACTGTTAGCCTGTTGGCTTACAACATCCAGAGCGACATTCTAGAAGCACGTTCCCTGGCAGACAATCCTGGCTTTAACTTCCAAAACATTGGCTCCAACATGCGCAACGCGATAATGCGCATCAGTAACTACATGTCGTCTACCTCTAATGACCCTTCAATTAGGGCAGGTTTAAGGGTTTCTGGGTTGTTTGCCATTTTGGGCAAAAGCAGGCCCTGGGTAGACAACAACATCGACAGCACCACTTGCGAAACTGGCTTTACTGATGCCGCAGGCTATCAAAGAGAGTGTGACTTTGGCGAATACTTCGCCGAGTATACCCGCGAAGACTGGATCAAAATTCTCAGCAGTGATGCCACCGGCGCCACCCCTGCTGAAGTCACGTTAATTACTAATTTCGCTGAAAGGATTGATTTTCTGACTAGCACTATTCGCGATCGCGAACTTGGTTTTAGACAAGGATTGCCAGCTACCTTCCTTAGTCCTTCAACTACTCCAGGAAATTTTGTGAACTGGGATGCTGCAACTGGCTACACAGCCCCCATTAACCTTCCTAACTATGACGCTAGATTTAAACTGCGGTGCGACCCCAACTTCTATAGCAAAACAGTTGCTGGGGGAAGTGGAGGAGGAGATGACGTTGCTGTCTTTGGTTATATTGGCTGTAGCCAGCCTACAGTCATGGCTGTTCGCCATCCATCGCTGTACTACCTGTTTCCCTTAGCCAATCATGACCTTGATGGCGATGGCAATCTTACCCAACAGCCCGATGGCTCTACCCTGCCTAACGGCACGGTTTTGCCTAGTGAGGAGTACATCACCAATCCCTACGTGCGCTTGGTGAACCCTCCCGGTTCTACTACAGTTGTCTTCCGCCGAGTTGGCACTGGCACCGACCCTGTTTTAGATGTCGACAACCTTGCAGCCGTACCCAGATCAGCAACAGCTAGCACTTGGACCGTTCCTGCAGCTACTGGTTCAGCCCTGGGTACCAACCCTAGTGCTCAGAATCAGGCATTTCTGGTGTCGACTGGCACTAGTGCCTATGCAGCAACTGGAATTGTGCCTACGGCCACTGGAGGTATTCGAGTTCCCTTCTTAGATAAGGGCGTCTACAACGGTCGTGAGCAGCTCAATGCTCGGGTTTTGGATATCGATATTGAGGCATTAACGACTCGTAGAGCTATTTCGGGTGGCGACTTCTGGCTCTCGGCCAACCCAGACAACCGGGGTGAGGGCGTGGTCTTTGCCTTCAGGGAAGATGCCGTGCGGGAAGACGAAGTAGTACGACCACGAAATGCTACTGCCACCGTTACCCCAGATTTCTGTCAGGCACTAAACACCGCTACCCCGCGCCGGTTTAACATCGAAACCCAGGATAGCTGCAAAATGCAGGCTGGACCTGGAGCCGCTCTCCAAGATCCACCGCTGACCGCTCAGGGTATTAGCTTCAAGCCAGTCGATTTCTATGCCGACCCCGCACGCCGGGTTAACGGTTTTAGACTCCGCACCGCTAGCAGTGCTCCGGCAGACTTTAGCGGCAATGCCTTTGCCCGCCGAGTGGGTATGACCTTTGTCACCGACAATACTGTTTACATTCAGGGCGATTTCAACCCCCACAGCACTACTGGCCAAGTAAACAACATCATTGAGGAATTTACTCAAACGCTCTATGACAAAAACCTGGCAACTGCGTTTGGTCTACCGTTCTACAACAGCCGCACCACCCTCAACACAGGTACCTTTGCTACGCTTGCTGCAGATCACTGGCGACCTGTAGAGATTTTGGCCGATGCTATTACCGTTCTCTCAAACAGCTTTAGGGATGGATCCATTCAGGATGCATTTAGAGAACCCAGGCCAGGGGGTGCTGGTGGTGGAACTTCCTCGTATATGATTGCTAACCGTCCTACGCTCACAGCAACTGAAGATAACTGGGTGCGTGAGAGCACAGCTACAGGTGCTCCTGTTTGGGTAGATCGAAATGGCACCTACTACCGCAATAATGTGACTACTGCCCCGGCTATTCGACCGTTCTACGATGTGTACACTGCCGCTGCCAACTGGACTGGTTTTGATACCGCCACTGGCGAGAGGCAACGAAATCTGCAAACGGCGTCCCCGACCTTCGTCAACGCTACCTTTGTTAACGGTCTAGTGCCGGAGCGTCCGCAGCAGGGCTACGGTGGCCTGCACAACTTCCTACGATTCCTCGAAGACTGGGATAGCGTGGAGCTGCACATTGCCGGGTCGCTGATTCAACTCAACTTCTCGGCCACTGCTACTGGCCCCTTTGAGCACGATGCTTGGGAACCCGTTCTTGACCCGAATGGGGACGAGGAACTTGGCTATTACAGACCACCTCTCCGCCGCTGGGGTTACGACGTTGGGCTGCTGTATGTACCCCCCGCTCCTGCTGCCCGACGTTTTGTAAACATTGGCACCCCTCGCAGCGAGTACTACCGTGAGTTGCCCGCCGACGATCCGTACATCGTCAATCTCCGCTGCGCTGCAAATGCTGCTGGTGCAAGGCTGATGCCTAATCTCTGTACCAAAGCCTAATTAATAATTGCATCCGCACCTTGACACTAGGAGGCCGTACACCATGATTTCAAATCGACTTAAGCGCTATTTTTACTGGGCTGAGGGGCGCTCTCCAGCCCAGGGGCAGCAGGGCCTTACCCTAGTTGAGTGTCTGGTCGCCATTATTATCGTGGGTCTCGTTAGCAGCGCTATTGCCCCCGCCCTGGTTATTTCGGTAGCCACTCGGGTGCAGAGCCAAAAGGCTGAGCAGGCCTTAGAGCTTGCTCAGTCTGAGATTGACCGGGTGCGTCTACTCGTTGAGCGGTCTGAGGCTAATACTGGCAACCTGCCCCCCTCTACTGCTGTTGCCGGTGCCAACCCAGATAGTAGGGTCGCTGAGGTGGCAGGCCCAACCTATGGCGCCCCTGTAGCTGCACCAACGACGGCCTTTCAAACCCGTGAGGCGAACCTCAACGGCAACCGGTTTGCGGTGCAAGTTTACCGGACTCCAGGCAGGTTTGTAGGCAATGTGCCCGTTACCTTTGGCATGGGTGTACGAGTGTACGACTACGATGCCGTACTCAACGGCACTGGTAGCTTGGCAAAAGACCCTGCGGCTCTACGTATGGTCGACGGCGTAGGGCAGCGAGGTAGGCGTCCTCTTGTTGCCCTTTACACGAATGTCACAGCGGGAGAGGAAGGTAATTCACTCTGTCAGTACATTAGGCATCTCAATAATGCGGCTTCGGTACCCACCGGCTGCAACTAATTGTGCGATCTACAATCGTCTCTTGAGGGTGACACCCTATGGCTAAAAAAGCCGCTATGAATTTAATGCTTACCTGGCTACTACAGGCCAAACAAACCGGGCGGCGTGGCTTTACCCTGATCGAGCTGCTGGTTGCGATGGTAGTGGGGTCGCTCATTGTTGGCACTATGCTCTTTTTGGTGGTTGAGCTGCTAAAAATTAACCGCCGCGAAGAAATACTCACTCAAACTCAGCAAGACATGCGTCGTGCGATTGACTACATTACCCGCGATGCTGGTGAAGCTGTTTACATCTACTCCAGCCCTGCGGCGGTGATTGGCCAATTGGGGACCAACTTTCCCAGAGCTACTGAAGTGCCAGTGCTAGCCTTTTGGCGGCTAGACCCGTTAGACCCCAACAACGCAAACGTGAGAGCTTTCTTCAATAGCAACTGTTCTACGAACTTTGCGAACAGATTGAGTGAATGCAACACTTTGAAGCTTCGCCAGGGCTACTACACTCTGGTGATCTATGCCCAGCAACAAAACACCGGCAACGACATTTGGGGTGGCAGATCTAGAATTGTGCGCTACGAGCTACCCAAGTACACAGCAATTGGAGCGAATAACCTAGATAGTACACCTGGCTATGCAGAACCAACAGGAGTAACTAACAATTTTGACAATTGGACTAGGGGTCCAGCGGCTCCTCAAGGCAACCGGTCAGTACTCACTGACTTTGTTGACAATACTGACCCAGGCGCAGCCACGACTGGCCTATGTCCGGCAGGCTATCTGCAAACTCCGGCCAATACTAACAACTTCTATGCCTGCGTACTGCAAGATACTACGCAGGTAAACCCTGACGATGCCAATTTAACTATTGGTAGTAACCAAACGTTAATTGTATTTTTACGGGGCAATGCCGACACTGGTAATCCTGCTCTTGGCAGCTTTTCACAGGCTGGCAGGTTGCCCACGCTGAGATCTGAGGTGCTGATTCGGGGTGTGCTAGATAAGCAGCCTGGGCTGTAGCCGGTTGGGTGCGTTTTTAAGGTTAGTTCGAGTTGAGTTGTTTTACTTTGGTGCCTGCTATGAAACGCCTGAGCGCATCGGCTAAACAGTCTGCAGCAGGGTTTACCCTTATTGAGCTACTGGTGGTAGTAGTAATTGCTGCTGCGCTGGCCGCGATCGCCGCGCCGAGCTGGTTTGCTTTTTCTAACCGCCAGCGAGCGATCGCCGTACGCAGCGATATTATTCAATCCGTTAGAAACGCTCAGCAAGATGCCATTCAACTGCGCCAGGCCCGTCGGGTAGAAGTCGTAACTACAGCCGCCAACCCCACTTTGAGAATTGGGTCTTTACGCTTTGACAATAGCGGTAACCCGGTGTTTACCGGTACGCCTCAGGAACTGGGCGGCGAGGCCAATCGCTCTGGCCAAATTAGGTTAGATGCCTACCGGGTAAGGCCTGATGGTTCTAAAGATACAGCCGTTAACAATATTGCCTTCAACCACCAAGGACTGCCGACCGATCGCAACAGCATACCCTTTGTCATTGTTGTTAACGGTGGGCCAGGCGCAATAAAACAGTGCGTGATTGTAGCTAACCTGCTGGGCAGTCTCAAAACCGCCAACAATACCGAGTGCGACAACCCCAGGGTTGGTCTCAATTAGTCAATCCACATGCCTTTAAGGCACGGCATTCTAGCTTCGTTAAGCATAGTGTTCTGCGGCTGCCACTCTCGCTTAGCCCCCATTTTGTGATAAAAACAATGGGCACGTTTTGCTGAGCGAGGTGACCCCATGAGCGCATCATCCCCATCCTTAGAGGGCCAGGTCGCTGTCGTTACGGGGGCATCACGCGGTATTGGTCGAGCTGTGGCAATAGCTCTTGCCGCTGCTGGTGCTCAAGTGGTTGTCAACTACGCCCGCTCTAGTGCTGCTGCCGATGAGGTGGTGGCCGAAATAGCGAAGGGTGGTGGTAGTGCCGTGGCGATTCAAGCCGATGTCTCCCAGGCCGACCAGGTGGATGCGCTGATTGCTGGCACCCTGGAAAAATTTGGCCGGGTTGATATTTTGGTTAACAATGCTGGTATTACCCGCGACACCCTGCTGCTGCGCATGAAGCCCGAAGACTGGCAGGCCGTGATCGACCTCAACCTGACCGGCGTATTTTTGTGTACCCGCGCTGTAGCCAAAATCATGCTGAAGCAGCGATCGGGCCGTATCATCAATATCGCATCGGTGGCCGGGCAGATGGGCAACCCTGGGCAGGCCAACTACAGTGCTGCAAAGGCTGGAGTGATTGGGTTTACCAAAACTGTGGCTAAGGAACTGGCTAGCCGAGGCGTAACTGCAAATGCCGTAGCTCCCGGCTTTATTGAAACCGACATGACCGGAGATTTGGGCAACACTGAAGAAATTCTCAAATTCATTCCTCTGGGGCGGTTTGGTCAGCCCGAAGACATTGCGGGTATGGTGCGGTTTTTGGCGGCAGACCCAGCAGCAGCTTATATCACCGGCCAGGTTTTCAACGTCGATGGTGGCATGGTGATGGCTTAGGGCTGCTCTAAAGAAACCGGGTTTCTGGTTCAGCAGCACTATTGGCCGATAATAGCAGGGTAGAAACCCGGTTTCTGTCCCTACGCGCGATTTACGGTTCGCAGCAGCCATAGGGTGGCGGCCAGGGATACAAAATGGGCCAGTAGCGTGTTGGTGTTGGCCTGCACGACAAAAATGTCGAAGGCCTCTACGTACTGATTAATGTTGCCGGGCACAAATACCGTACCCCCCTGGGGCTGGGCCAGAGCCTTGCCCAACAGGGAGCCAATCAGCGCCTGACTGCCAAACAGAGTAATCAACATTCCTACCATGCTGATGACGGTGCCCAGACGAAGAGCCTGGAGGGCATCTTTAGGACTGGGGCGCTTGGCAGTGTCGCGGCTGCGCAGCCGCCGCCCTAGACGAGTGTAGCGAAAGGCCCAGAAAGCGCTCAGGTACACCGCCACCAGGCCCAGGGCCGCAAACAGCAGCCCTACGCCAGTGCCAGGATTACTGCTTTGGCCCGATCGCGCCCCCAGGTTGACCAAGGCAAACATCAGCACCAGGCTCGAGATCGCGGCCAGCACCACCTGCGTCCAAAAGCTGATCCAGCCAACCAGGCGAAAGGAGCCTGAGATGCGCCGTACGGCGGGAGGTAGGGTGTAGTCAAAGTCTGTAGTCATACCTGTGATCTTAGCCTGGGCAGGGGCTTCTGAATGATACATTTGGGAAAAGCGTCGGGGGTTAAGAGGATGACAGAGGCGATTGATCAGGCAAAGACCCGAATGCAGGAACTGTGCGATCGCTGGGGGCCGCGTGTAGACTACCTGGCAATTCGCCTGGAGCAGTCGGAGGGTACCGATATTTTTTTGCGGGGCGGGCAGGCCGAGACCCTCAGCGAGGCGATCGCGATCGGGGGTCATGTGCGGGCCTGCTATCGCGGCGGCTGGGGCTTTGCCAGCTTCAATGACCTGGAGAGTTTGGCCCCCTGCGTCGAAGCGGCCGTAGCGGCGGCTCGTCTGGTCGGCCATGACGAAACCCTGCTGGCTCCGATTGACCCCGTGCAAACTGTCCGTCGCCTGCCCCTGTCAGGTACTGACCCACGCCTCATTCCTCTGGCCCGCAAAAAAGCGCTGTGTAGCCACTACGCCGATCTGCTTCAGAGCGTTGACGATCGCATTGCTACGACCTCAGTGCGCTACACCGATGTCGCGCAGCAGGTGCTGCTGGCCACCTCCGAAGGCACCCTGATCGATCAGGCCTGGTCAGATATGGAAATGCGGTTTGCGGCCACCGCCCGCGATGGCGATACCGTCCAAACCGGGCGCGAAACGACCGGCTCGCGCAAAGCTTACGAAGACCTGGAGAATCTGGATGTTCAGGTAATGGAAGCCGCCCGGCGAGCGGTCGCAGCGCTGGACTTGCCCTCGGTGCGGGGGGCCGCCTACGACGTGGTGATTGACCCCATTCTGACTGGGCTCTTTGTGCACGAAGCCTTTGGTCACCTTTCGGAGGCCGATATGGCCTACGAGAACCCCGACCTGTTAGAGTCGATGAGCATGGGTCGTCGGTTTGGTCCCAACGGTCTGCAGATTTTCGATGGGGCGGCTCCCGAGGGCCACCGCGGCAGCTATTTCTACGACGACGAAGGCACTCCCGCGACCACCACCCAGCTGATTCAGGATGGGGTGCTGGTGGGTCGACTGCACTCTCGCGAAACGGCGGGTAAGCTGGGCGAGCAGCCTACCGGCAACGCCCGCTGCCTCAACTACCACTACTCGCCCCTGGTGCGCATGACCAACACCTGGATCGAGCGCGGCACCACCCCCGTTGATGATCTGTTTGCCGATATTAAAGAAGGTGTCTACGCTCGCAACTGGCTAGAGGGCATGACCAACGGCGAAATGTTTACCTTTACGGCTGGCGAAGCCTGGATGATTCGCAATGGCCAGCTCGCCGAACCCGTGCGCGATGTCACCCTGTCGGGCAACGTGTTTCGCACCTTAGCCGATATCGAGGCCATTGGTGACGATTTCTACTGGGACGAGTCGGGGGGCTGCGGCAAGGGCGGGCAAAATGGTTTGCCGGTAGGCTGCGGTGGCCCTAGCCTCCGGATTCGCAATGTGGTCGTGGGGGGCGAAGCCGAAGATTGGGATGAGTGAGGGTTCAGTTAACCAGGGCCGCATTTTGCGCAACCTGATGCGCCTGATGGACGTCACCTGCGGCCATAGCTTTTACGAGGTGTTACCCCGAGGGGTACAGGTGTGGCTGCCAGATCGAGGTAAAGGCATATACCCTGATTTGATAGTAGTGGCGGGGGAGCCGCTGCTGCACAACGGCCAGGACGATCGGGTGCTCAACCCCTGCGTTATGTTTGAAATCTTGGCCAATCCTACCCCTGGCTACAGTTCGGAGGCGGCTACGCTGCCCGAACGGGAGAGCATTTTCCGCTATTGCCGAGCCATTCCTTACCTACAGTCCTACATATTTGTGCACCAAACGGAGCCGCGAGTTGAGCAGTTTTACCGGGCCGAGGAAAACCTGTGGGGCATGACGGCTCAGACTGGTCTCGACACGGTGGTGGAGTTGGCCATTACCGATGCTCGCCTGCCAATGATGGATATTTATGATCGGGTCGACTTTAGCCTGCTGGTTTAGGGCGAGAGACGTGCGATCGCCCACTGGTTGTCCGTCCAGCTGTACAAAAAGCGATCGTGCAGGCGGCTAGGTCGCCCCTGCCAAAACTCAAAGCTGGTGGGCTTGACCCGGTAGCCGCCCCAAAAGTCAGGCAGGGGTACCTCTTGGTGGAGAAATTTTTCCTTCATTTTCTCAAACTGCATCTCTAGCAGCTGCCGCGAGGAAATAATGCTGCTCTGCTGTGATACCCAGGCCCCTAACTGGCTGCCGCGAGGGCGTGACGAAAAATACCGGAGCGACTCTGCTGCCGAAATTTTGCTGGCGGTACCGGCGATCGCTAGCTGTCGCTCTAGCGGGTACCACGGAAACAGCATAGAGACTTGGGCATTGGCCGCAATGTGCTGAGCCTTGCGGCTGCCATAGTTAGTGAAAAAAACAAAGCCATCGCGATCGAAATACTTGAGCAGCACCGTGCGCTGGTAAGGGGCGCCCTCCGGCGACACGGTAGAGAGCACCAGCGCGTTGGGCTCCAGCAGCTCGGCATCGCGGGCCTGCTGAAACCACAGCTCGAACTGGGCATAGGGGTCGGGGTCGAGGTCGGTGGCATCCAGCCCTCGCTGGGTATAGTCACGACGCAGCTCACCAATATCCATGGCGTGTTTTGGCAAATCTCTAGGGGTAAAAACTGAAGCTCAAACGATATCTTCGAGGGCGGCTTTCACCTGGTTGTAGTGGTAGGTGAACCCGCTGGCCTCAGTGCGTTTGGGCAGCACCTGCTGTCCCTCCAAAACGACCTGGGCACCATCGCCCAAAATTGCCTCCAGCACAAAGTCGGGCACCGGCAGCCAGGATGGGCGATTGAGCACTTTGCCGAGGGTTTTACAGAACTCACCCATGCGCACGGGGTTAGGGGCAGTAGCGTTGTAAACTCCCTCCATCTGCGAATCCTGGAGGGCTTTCATAATTAGATTGACAACATCATCGCGGTGAATCCAGGAAAACCACTGCTGGCCGCTGCCGATAGGGCCGCCCGCAAACATGCGAAAGGGGGTCAGCATTTTGGCCACCGCCCCGCCCATGCCCAGCACAATGCCGAAGCGCAAAATTACCAGGCGAGTGCCGTAGTCTTTAACCGACTGAGCTGCGCCTTCCCAGGCCTGACACACCTGAGAGAGAAAGTCGTTTTCGATCGGGGTGCTGGTTTCGTCAAAGGTGGCGGTTTCGCTGGTGCCGTAGTAGCCGATAGCCGAGGCGTTGACCCACACCGTTGGCTTCGGTTCGGCCTTGGCCAGGGCCTCAACTAGCTTTTGGGTGCCGATCTGGCGGCTGTCCAGAATGGCCTGCTTGTGCTCGTCGCTCCAGCGCTCTGAAATCGGCGCACCGGCCAAATTCACCACGCCATCGCAGCCTGAGAGCACGCCCACTTGCCACTCGCCCGACTCCAGCGGGCTGTAGCCCACCACCTCAACATTGGGGAAATTGGCGGCGGGGAACACCTGACGACCATGCTCAACGCTGCGGGTGAGCACCACAACGCTATGGCCATCAGCCTGGAGCCGTTCTACCAGGCGACTGCCGACGAAACCTGTGGCTCCAGTAATTGCAATTTTCATGGGCACCTGATTCTGGGTAAACAAAACCCAGCCATAGCGGTGGGCTTGGTCTAGGATAAACCATCTGCCTGGGGCGATTCACCATAGGCCATGCCGTTTGCCTGGGCATAGCGCTGCATAAAGCGCATCAGGCGATCCCAGTGATCGTCGCGATCGACAACCAGCTTGCACTCGACCCGCTGCAGGTCGTCGCCCTCAGGGCCACCAAAAATAAATTTGATCCCCTCGGGTTCGATAGCGATCGCGCCTTCTTCATCGACCAGCTTCAGCGCTTTGGCAAACCGACTGCGAAAACTCTGAAACTGCTCGATCGCCCGCAGCTGGTTGAAGGTCAGCAGCACAATGCGGTTATTCGTGGCGCGATCGCGCCTGAGGCTAATGTTGTCGATGGTTTCGGCAATACCTTCGTAAAACTCAACCGTTGGCGATGGAGCGGGTGGCGGCGCAGTCATAGCAGCACGGGGCCAGGGCGTATCATCAATTCTGGCTACAGTCCTGATCCTATCAGCATGTCCACGCTCGACCCAAGACCAGGCTAGAGGCTGCAACCGTTGCTGCTTGGGCCATCAGCCGTACCATGATGTCAGCCCTAGCGGCGGCGGTTGATTAACATTACGTAGTACAGCAGGTTGAGAAATGCCGTAAAGGCGGTAGCTACGTACGTGAGAGCCGCCGCACTCAGCACGGCCCGCGCCCCCTTGTTCTCTTCGCCCTGCAAAATACCCAGTTCATCGACCAGCCGCAGGGCGCGGCGTGAGGCATCGAACTCAACCGGCAGGGTAACCACGTGGAAGAGCAGCACCGAGGCAAAGAAAATAACCCCCAGCCAGGCCAGGTTCAAGAAGTTAAAAATTAGCCCCGCCATAATCAGCATGGGGCCAAGCCGAGAGCCCAGATTGACCGCCGGCACCAGGGCCGCCCGCAGGTTCATAAACTTGTAGCCCTCCACGTCTTGCAATACGTGGCCGCACTCGTGGGCCGCCACCGCCGCCGCCGCCAGCGACCCAGAACCGTAGATGCCCTGGGAGAGACGTACCGCTTTGGCTCCGGGGTCGTAGTGGTCTGTGAGCTCCCCCGCCACCGGCTCAACTTTGACGTTGCGCACGCCCTTCTTGGCCAAAATGGTTTGGGCCACCTGGGCACCAGTCATGCCCATGTTGGACTGCACTTTGGAATATTTACGATACGTGCCCTTAACCCGGCTCTGTGCCCAAAAGGTCAGCACGCCAGTAGGAATGGCAACTAACAGAATATAAATAGGGTCGAAGAACATGGCCCAGACCGAGAGTAATTAGGGAAGTAGAACAACTATCTTGCGAATAATAGCAGCCCAGTTATAAGGATTCTCTATGATTTAAGGTGTTCCTCATAATTGCAGGATGAGGGGAGGGGGAAGGTGTAGACGCGGAGCAGCTTCCCACAGTGTGGGGATGAGTGGGTAAGGAATGGTCAAAGTGCAAAATTTTGAATTTTCAATTTTGCACTTTGCACTCTGAATTTTGCACTCGCCCCTGCCTCAACCCCCTCAACCCCTCATCGACCTTCCTGGTAAGCGTAGTAAAGCGCTTCTAAAAAAGTGTCAGTGGTCATCTCGGTGGGCAGGGTTTCGAGCCCCAGCTGGTCTTTGAAGCGGCGGGCGAGCTGGTCGCTGACCAGGGTTTTGGCTTTAGGGCTCATGGCCTGCCGGCGCTGCAAAAACTCGCGCACTGTGGCGAAGTCGTCGGGGGAAAGGCGGGCCATATCGACTAGCCCCAGCAGATCTTTGCCGATCGCCTGCGATCGCTCGGGCACCTGAATCTCGCCAGCGGTAGCCGGATCGGCCTGCACCACCAGAGTGCCCGCCAGCCAGTCGCCCACCCGCTTCTCGGTCTTACTGAGCAGAATGCAGAAGAAGCCAATGAACAAAATATCGTCGATGGGCCGCAGCAGCGATCGCAGCGTAGCCTGGGGCAGCCGCTCAGGCTGACCATCGTCGCGAATGACCCGAATTTTGGCGTAGCGCTTGCCGGGGGTTTGGCCGTACCACCAGGTCTCAAACAGAACAAAGTAGCCAATGTAGAGAAAGAACGCCAGGACAGCCGCGATCGCCGTTATCCACAGCTGCACCGTCTCACTCGGAATCGTCAGCACCGTATCCATCGCCAGCAGCCGCACCAGCAAAAAGCTGTATACCAGGGTCAGCCCGGTTAGCCCTACCCCCAAGCACAGGTAGTCGAGGGTCAGCGCCACCGCCCGGCTGCCCACCCCGGCCAGCACAAACTCTAGCTCAACGCTCTCAGGAGTGCGGATGGTGACGGTGTTGAAGAGAGGCATTGGGAGAGGGAGATGAGGGGGTGAGGAGGTGAAGAGTGAGGTTAGGTGATGGGGGTGAGGAAGGAGGGAATGCAAAGTGCAAAATTCAAAGTGCAAAATTCTGAATTCTCAACTTTGACGTTGCATTCATCCACTTCCTATCACCATCCTGCGGGAAGTTACTGCGCGTCTACATTTTGAATTGTCAATTTTGCACTTTGAATTTTGCATTCACCCACCCATCTACCTACTTGCTCACCTACCCATCCACCCATCCACCCACCTACACCTCAGGCTCACCCTCATGGCGCAGGGCCAAATCCAGCCCCTCGCGACGGCTACGCAGGTCGTAGTAGAGTACGCCTTTGACAGCCTGCCACAGGGGTAGCACTACCATACTGCCCAGCAGGCTGAGCAGCAGGCTGAGGGCAAAGACAATACCGTAGACAACGCCATCGACAGGCAGAAGCTCCAGCAAAATGCTAGGAATGTAGTTGGTGACTGAGAGCAGGGGCAGCTGAATTAAAAACGTGGCTAGAAACACTATCTGAATGCGCATAATCGCCGTCTGGGTTAGTTCCCAGCTGCGGGTCATGCTGCCGCCTGCGTCTTGCTGGGGCTCGATGGCGAGCACTACCTCAGCTATAAACAGGCGCGAGGCCACCCAAATCAGCGCGATTAGCAAAATTCCGAGGCCCAGCACCAGGCCCAAAAAGACGCCTACTACACCGCCTACGGTTTGGTTAATCAGCGCCGTTAAAATGCCTCCCGTCAAGAACCCAACGCTGCCGCCAGCGATTACCGCCGCTAGAGTCCCCACCAGGTACGAGGCCATATAGGCCAGTAACAGCAAAAAGCCCAGCAGCAGAAACTGCCCCAGCCGGGGGGCCACCTGACGTCGAGCATCTAAAGAGGTCTCGGGCTGGTTGATTAAATCGCGAAAGCACAGGCGGCCAATGACGCTGGAAAGGGCGTAGTACTTGGCTGAGCCGTAGAGCAGGGGCGCAAACCCGACCAGTAACCCCAGCAAACCGCCGATCACGGCGCCAACATCGCCGCCGACCCCAGCGCCAATACCTGCCAGAATTGCGATCGCCAGCACCAGGCCGACTAGCCCAGCTACTATCCACAGCGTCGCCAATAGGGCTAGCTGAAGGAAGGTTTTGAAGCGATCTTTGTAAAGCCGCAGGGCGGCGCTCACGACATCGCCAGGGTTGAGGGGGCCGAGTTGGCTACCCTGTTGTGCGGATGGGTTCATCGGTGCCGCCTCCTAAGTTGGTTAAAAACAGGCTGATGTGTGCTGGAATGCGGGCTGATGTTCGTTCATTTCGAGGTTAGCCTACACTGCTCTGTAGAATGCCCGTTTTTTCTCCTTTGCTTCATGAATGTTCAGCGTTGGATAGCTCGACGAGAAGTGAGCTGGCGGCAGCTCGAAGCGCTGTTGACCCAGGCCGAAAAAAATGGGCTCAGGTCGCTCTCGGGGGGGCAGGTGCGGCAGATGGCCAGCCTCTACCGCTCGGTGTCGGCCGATCTGGCCAGGGCCAGGGGCAATGGGGTGGGCCAGGCGGTGATCAAAGACCTGCAGCGGCTCACCAGCCGCAGCTACAGCCAGATCTATCAGGGCTCGCGCCGTCAGGAGTGGCAGGCGCTGTGGGAGTTTTGCCGCTACGGCTTTCCGGCGGTGGTGCAGCAGAGCTGGGTTTACATTGCGATCGCGACGACTCTGTTTGCGGTCGGCGGGCTGCTGGGCTGGTGGCTGGCCTGGCAAGACCCGGCTTTTCTCACCCTGGTGCTGGGCCAGGAGTTTGTCGAGGGAGTGAAAAACAGCCAGGAACTCTGGACGGTTTCGATCATGGGGATAGAACCTGTCGCCTCCAGCGGCATCATGATCAACAACATTGGGGTTTCGCTGAGGGCGCTCCTGGGCGGCGTCACCATGGTTGTGCCCTCGGTGCCGATGATTACGCCACCGGGCGCCTTCACCGTTTTTCTGCTGGTGGTCAACGGGGTGATGATTGGCTGCGTGGGGGTGCTGGTGGCCCAGGCTAATTTAGCCTACGACCTCTGGGCGTTTGTCTTTCCCCACGGGGCGCTGGAGCTACCGGCTATTTTTATGGCGGGCGGCGCTGGCCTGCTGCTGGCCCGAGGCATTTTGCTACCTGGCCCCTACCGCCGTATCGATGCCCTCAAGCTCTACGGGCTGCAGGCGGCCCAGCTGCTCTACGGCATTATTGCCCTGTTGGTGATCGCCGGGCTGATTGAAGGGTTTTTTTCACCCCAGACCTGGATCCCCAACGAGTTCAAGTACGTTGTTGGAACAGTAATTTTCATTGCGCTGATGCAGTATTGCCGCACCCAGCCGCCTGAAGTTTGAAAGCTGCAAAAACGCCGGCTCAATACTCGCTGCGCCTCGTTCCAATACTCTGCATTGGAAGGCTGACCGGAGCCTCTGCCGCCTGAGAAGATCTGCCGATTCAACGCAACCATCTCTAAAAGTGGTCTACTTGCCAGAGCGATCGCGGAGCTTATGACTACAATAAGGCTGTATTCAGGTTGGGCCTACTGCCACTTGCCATGTCGCCCCCAAACCCTCCTCAGCCTCGCACCCTGCTCAAAACCGTTACCCAGGCGTTTCAGGCCGTGCAAGCCAAGGTCGACTTTGGCAAACTGGCCGTCAAGCCCGGTGCTCGCGCCGCCGAGCTAGAAGTCACGGTCAACGGCAAGCCCACGACCTATCCTCTGTTGGGCGAGCACTACATCATGGGGCGCAGCAGCTCCCAGTGCGACATTGTGGCCCCCAGCCCCATTGTCAGCCAGGTGCACGCTACCCTTACCCGCGACACCAATCGCCCCAGCCAGCCCTTCGTGATGAAGGACCGCAACTCGACCAACGGCATTTACCGGGGCAAAAAACGGCTCACCCAGGCGGTGATGAACCACGGCGATGTGTACACCCTTGGCCCTCCAGAACTCGAAGACGCCGTCACACTACGGTTTAGCGAACCGCCCCCCTGGTACGTCAAAACCGCCCGCTATACCCTCTACGGCTTCACCGGACTATCGCTAGCGGTGGGGGCCTGGATTGTTGGCATTGAGTGGCCCAAGATTCCAATGCGGCCCCTGCCCGACTCGGTGCAGGGACCTGTGGTGGTCTATGGCGAAGAGAATGGCACCACCGTTCCTCTGCGCGAGCAGCTCACCCAGTCTCACCAGGAACTGCGGCGGATGGGTGACTTTTCGCCCTACCTGCCCCAGGCGCTGCTCGCCTCTGAAGATACGCGCTACTACTGGCACCTGGGGGTAGACCCGCTGGGTATTGCTCGGGCCGTCCTGATCAACTTGCAGGATGGGGCCATTCGCCAGGGAGGCAGCACCATTACCCAGCAGCTCGCCCGCAGCGTCTACCGTGAGTATGTGGGCACCGAAGACTCCGCCGGGCGCAAGCTGCGCGAAGCAGTAACGGCGCTCAAGCTGGAGACGTTTTACAGCAAAAACTATCTGCTGCTCACCTACATGAACCGGGTGTACCTGGGCGACAGTCTCTACGGCTTTGAGGATGCGTCTCAGTTTTACTTTGACAAGCCCGCCCGCGACCTGACCCTGTCGGAGGCGGCGACTCTGGTGGGCATTCTGCCCGGCCCCAACGCCTTTAACCCCGTGCAGAACTACGATGCCGCCGTGTTTTACCGCGATCGCGTGCTCGATCGCATGGTGGGCCTGGGCATGGTTAGCCAGGAGGAGGCGCGGCGGGCGCGGCGATCGCGCATTGAGATCAGCCCTGATGCCACTCGCCAGCTTCAGAGCACTCGGGCGCCCTACTTCTACAGCTACGTCTTTGAAGAACTCGACGCTGTGCTGGGCACATCGCTGGCGCGGGAGGGCAACTTCTATGTGCAAACCAGCGTAGACCTTGACCTGCAGGCTGCCGCCGAAAGTGCCCTCAGTCAGGATGTCGCTACCCAGGGTGCGGCTCTGGCCTATTCTCAAGGGGCGATCGTCACCCTCGACAGCAGCAGCGGGGCTATTCGCGCCCTGGTCGGCGGCATCGACTTTAGCGAAAGTCAGTTTAACCGCGCCTCTCAAGCCCTGCGCCAGCCGGGCTCAACCTTTAAGCTGTTCGCCTACGGGGCGGCCCTGGAGCAGGGTATTTCTCCAGGCCAGTCGTTCTCCTGTGCGCCGATGAACTGGAGCGGGCAGCGGTTTGCGGGCTGTCGCTCGGGTTCGGGGGCACTGGATATGTATGCGGGTATGGCCCGCTCTGAAAACGTGGTGGCTCTGCGAATTGCCCAAGAGGCGGGCCTGCGCAATGTGATTGATCTGGCCCAGCGCCTGGGCATTGAGTCTAAGCTGGTGGCCTCACCGGGTCTGACCCTGGGTGAAAGCGAAGTCACCCCGTTGGAAATTACCGGGGCGTTTGCGGCGGTGGCGGATGAGGGCGTGTGGAACCGCCCCCACGGCATTGAGCGCGTGCTCGACAGCAGCGACTGCGCCGACCCCAACGACATCAGCACCTGCCGGGTGATCTATGAGTTTGGTCAGGCGGGCGACTCCAACCGCCAGGCGATCGATCCTGGCATTGCAAGCACGCTGACGGGGCTCTTGCAGGGGGTAGTGCAGGGCGGCACCGGGCGCAGCGCCTTTTTGGGCCTGGGTGAAGCGGGCAAAACCGGCACCACCGACGACAACCGCGACCTGTGGTTTGTGGGCTTTGTGCCGGGCCGCGATCTGACGACGGGCGTGTGGCTGGGCAACGACGACAATACGCCGACTCGGGGCAGCAGCGGCCAGGCGGCGGCGGTGTGGGGCAACTACATGCGCCAGGTGGTGCAGTAAGTTACTTCGCCTCCATCCAGTTGGGGCCAGCGTGGGCCTCGACTTTGAGCGGCACCTTTAGCGACACCGCCGATTCCATCGTGGCGATAATTTTGGGCTGTAGCTCGTCCCACTCGGCGGGGGGCACCTCAAATACCAGTTCGTCGTGCACCTGCAAGAGCAAATTGGCCTGGTAGTCTTTCAGCAATTCATGCAGGCGAATCATGGCGATTTTGATGATGTCGGCGCTGCTGCCCTGGATCGGGGCATTGGCGGCGGCCCGCAGCGATCCGGCATCGTAGCCGCCGGGGCGAATGTTTTCTAGATCAATAGAAGCGGGGTCACTGCCGCGCAACGATCGCAGCTTGCCATCGGTAAAGTTAAAGTACCGCCGCCTGCCGCATATGGTCTGCACGTAGCCGTGGGCGATCGCCTCGCGCTGCATCTGCTGCAGGTACTCAAATACCTTGGGGTAGCGATCGTAGTAGCGATCGATAAAGGTTTTGGCATCGGCCCGGTTTACCCCCGCCTCACGGGCAAAGCGCGAGGCCCCCATGCCGTAGATAATGCCAAAGTTAATCACCTTGCCCGCCCGCCGCTCTTCTGAGGTGATTTCGTCTTTCTCAAACAGTAGCTTGGCGGTCAGGGCGTGAACGTCGTCGCCCGTGCTGTAGGCTTCCACCAGTACCGACTCGCCGCTGAGGTGAGCGAGAATGCGCAGCTCAATCTGTGAATAGTCTGCCGCCACCAGCTGCCAGCCCGGCTCTGGAATGAAGGCCGCCCGAATCTTGCGGCTAAAGGCGGTGCGAATCGGAATATTTTGCAGGTTGGGGTTCGACGACGACAGCCGACCCGTAGCCGTTACCGCCTGGTTAAAGTCGGTGTGTACCCGGTGGGTTTCGGGGCGAATCAGCGTGGGCAGGGCGTCAACATAGGTAGATTTCAGCTTTGAAAGGGTGCGGTGTTCGACAACTAAGTCCACCACGGCATGGTCACCCTGAAGCTTTTCGAGGGTGGCAGCATCGGTAGAGTAGCCGCCCGACTTGTTTTTGCGCGACTTGCGCTTATCGAGGCCTAGCTTTTCAAACAAAAGCTCGCTGAGCTGCTTGGGCGAACCCAGGTTAAAGGTCTCTCCCGCGTGCTCATAGGCCTCCTGCTCAATGCGAGCCAGGTCGGTTTCGAGCTGTTTTGAGAAGGTGGCCAGGTAGTCGGGGTCCACCCGAATGCCGGTGCACTCCATCTCGGCCAGCACAGGCTCCAGGGGAACCTCGACGTCAGTAAACAGGGTTTTGAGATGGGGCACCTGGTCTAGCTCGGCCTGCAGCTTGGGCACCAGCAGATAGGTGGTGTGAACGTCGGCTCCGCAGTAGTTGGCGACAGCTGCGATCGCCACATCGGCAATGGTTTTGCCCTTGGGCACCAGGTCTTCATAGCTCTGGGCCACCAGGTTGAGGTAGCGCAGGCTGAGGTCGGTCAGGTTGTGGCTGGCTTCGGGGTTCAGCACGTAGCTGGCCAGCATGGTGTCGAAGACCACCCCCGCCAGCGCAATGCCCTGATGGCGCAGCACCAGGCGATCGTACTTAGCGTTTTGCAGCGCCTTCGGAAACTCGTCGCTCTCCAGGATTGGGCGCAGGTTGTCGAGCACCATGTCCAGAGGAAGGTTCTGGCCTTCGGCATGACCGACCGGAATATAGGCCATCTGATCTCGCCCGGTGCCCCAGCAGCAGCCGATGCCCACCAAAGCGGCGTCTCGCGGTTCTAGCGACGTGGTCTCGGTATCCCAGGAAACGGGGGTGGCGGGGTCTTTTTGGGCCGAGAGAATGTCGAGCAGCTCGTAGAGCTGAGCTTCGGTGGCGATGATTTGGGGCTGAATAGCCACCTCATCTACCCCCTGGGCGTTGTCGGTTTCCTCCGCCGTAAAGAAGGCCACATCGGCACCGCCCGTATCTTGAAAGCGGGGCTTAGTGGATGGTTGTTCGCCAGTCGTATTGTTTAAAGCCTGGGCAGCCTTGGCGGCGGTCTCCTCTGCCGCTGCCCCACCAAAGGCCACCTGTAGCTTGCCCAAGCGGTTGACAAAGTTTTGAAACTCCAGCTTCTTGAGCGCCGGAATCACGATATCGGGGTCAAACCCATCCAGCTTGCAGGTGTCCAGGTCGATGGCCAACTCCCCATCGGGAATATCGGTAATAATTTTGGCCATGTAGCGAGAATGGTAGGCCGACTCTTTGCCCTCAATCAGTTTCTTCTGGGTCGCTCCTTTGATGTTGTCGATGTCGGCGTAGATGGCATCGAGGTCGCCGTATTCTGATAGCAGCTTGGCGGCGGTTTTAGCCCCAATGCCCTTGACGCCGGGAATGTTGTCCGACGAGTCGCCGCACAGGGCTTTGTAGCTGTCTCTTATACACATCT
>PYER01000384.1 GCA_003017855.1 filamentous cyanobacterium CCT1 | reverse complement strand
TTCTTGCACTTTATCACCTCGGATCCACTCTGAACACTCCAACCTACAAGCCTCCTAGCCTTTTTCAGGAAGCCCTACTTCATCACCCAGGTGACTTATCAACGCTACCCTTGGCTTTGCACAGAACTCGGGCGACAGGCGCTACGTCAAGCGCTACAGCATGTTCGGCAAGAGTATCCCTTCCAGATCCAAGCTTTTGTACTTTTGCCTGATCACTTCCATACGCTTTGGACGTTGCCCCACGATCAGGGTGATCTTTCAACAAGAGTACGATTGGTGAAGCGGTTTATGACAAAGTATCACGGGCAAGCGTTAGGCCTGCCAATGGACATATCCATGTCTAGGAGAAAGCGCAAAGAAGGCAATGTTTGGCAAAGACGATTTTGGGAGCATGCGATTCGGGATGAAGCTGATTTTGCGGCTCACTGCGATTACATTCATTACAATCCTGTGAAGCATGGGCTTTGTGAAACGCCACAGCAATGGCCGTTTTCGAGCTTGCATCGTTTGGTTCAGGAGAACATGTACCCATCGGATTGGGGCGGTAGAGATGAGATGCTTTTGGAGGGGGTAGAGTTTGGAAATGGGTAAGTTTGGTGCGTCACGCAAGACAATGACGCACTCTTACAGTTACTTTCCTTGTGCTAACCTCCCACGAACTTCAGCACCACTGATAGTCTCCCTAATTCCATCCATTGTAGGGTCTTGATCTAATGAAGTCCAAAAAACTAACGAATTTGAGCTGTGAACAAAGCATAATTCTTGAAATTCAGAAGGGATATTTTTGCCAAGAAAGAATTTGTAAAGAATTCCCAAACAAAGGAATTGATGACAGTAAACATAACGGTTCTTGCTGGATAGCTTGCTAGTTACTGGAAGAGTTGCTATTTGATAGAATGGATCCTCTTTGTAAGGATCATGAAAATAAATTAATAAATTAGCTTCTTTAGGAAAAATAATTTCCTCGTTAAGATAACTTCTCAAAATTTCTTGGTAAGGTCCTAGAGAGACTTGCCCTTTCCCCTTGAAGGAAATTGAGGCTCTCCAGATAACGCTTGCTGTAAAATAAGCGATAGACTGCTTGTCAAGGGGAGATGCATCAGTCCATGCAACTTGCTCACTATTGTTTGATTGACCTATATTAAAGTTAAGCAATTTAATTGCGTTGCACTCTCCTTTCTTGTTAAAGGATATACTTTTAACATAATTTTCCCGCCGTCCAATTTTTTGCTCGCACGCACTACATAAAAGTAATTCTTTTAACTGCTTGTCAGAATATCTAACTACTCCCTTTGTATGATTAACAATATCCTTTGAGTCACCTCGGACTTCTTTATATGCCCACTTTGGAATAATATGACTATCTCGAATCTCAACATTATCTAAAAGGCAAAGCTTGCAAGTTGAAATTTTAGCGTTCATAAAAAATTGTGCCTCTAAATAATTAATTTAAGAAATTTTGGAACGAGTGGTAACCACCATTTTCTATTGAGTAGCCAAAGGTTTTGGTTTAGGCAAGGATAATCCATGTTCCTCCAGAAAAAGCTGTAAAACACCCTCCCCATTTCTAGCAGCTTCTTCGTAGCTTTTGCCGTGAGTGCGATAAGTTTGCTCAGGGAAGTCAGGCAAATGCACCAGATAATAGTTGTCTCCCTCCAACCAGACAACCGCCATTTCATGACGAAGAGCACTCATTTTTCCTACTCCCCTGACTGCATCGCTATTCTAATTGCTTCAGCTACTCTCCTTTCATAGTAAATCTCAGCATCACTTCCATCCCCACATAAAAATGTTATACGTCCACGAACTAAGTCAAGCCACTGTGGCTCAAGGCTTTCACTCTTTCAATCGCACTATCAACATTAGGTAAATTTTTCCCATGCCTTTGTGCGGTTTCGAGCCAGAGTTGTTTGACGAGCGCCAGTTCTTCTAAAGCCTCGGTCAGGGTTTCACCTTGGGCTAAGCATCCCTTCAACGCCGGAACTTCCGCCACAAAGCCACCTTCATTACAGGGATAAATGACAATGGGATAGTTTAGATGATCCATATTCTAGCTCCTTCTAAATTCAATCATCTTCTTGCTCTATTATTTCGATCACTCGCTTGACATAGACTGTTTTGACCTTGTTATTGTGAACAGGTACAACAAAAGTAATGTCACCTTTCGAAAAAATATGATGACTACCCGTGATGCGATCGAGCACAAATCCCTCATACTCTAAGAGCTTGCGAATGTCTGAGAACCTTGCACTAGCAGGATTGTTCTTCAGTCGTTAACGGAGCTTATCTCGCTTGCTCATAATTTAGGACACTAGCTTTAGCAAGGTAGCTTGGGTAAGGTGTCAGCGGAATCCAGTAATTGGAATCTGTGATGGGTTTCACTCCATTCCACCCATCCTACAGTTGCTCAAGATTTGATTTTACCCAATACGGTTGAACTCCTAGCATACTTAGCCTATGATGCTGCAACGGGGAATGACTTCTAGGCGGGGATGAGAGGAGGTAGGAACTCCTCAAATCCCCTGAGACATCCCTCTTAACGCAGGTAAGTGAGATGCCCTTAGGAGCCATTCTAAGAGCTAGCGTCTTGTTTTACCTTTATTGGGACCGCTAGATAAATTCCCCGTTTTCCTAAACCGAAAACGGAGACACCCGTATGACACTTACCAACCCCGGAGACTTCAACGTCTCCACACAGTTCAAGCTGCCCACCTACCAGCCCGATCGCCTCTGCCACATTCTGCTGGGCGACTACGCCGCCGTCGTCGAAGCCATCAATCGCATGGAGCTGCTTCGGTATTGTGAACGCATTGCCTGGCTAGACCCCATTCCCACCGGGCGCAGCGGCGAATACATCAGCGTCATGACCCGCCGCATAACGCCTGTGGAGTAGAGACAGTAGGCTAAGTAAAACGGAGTGGAACCCAACACCCCAGTAATCTGGGGCTTGTTGGGTTCTGCTGGCGCGCCACCCAACCTACAGGGGCTGAAAGCTGGTGGCAGAGCCACTTTGAGGGCATTCTCAGGTTTTACCTGGAGACGAGCACTGCTAATAAAAGGAGAAAATCAAGTTTCGCTCGGGCGTTACTTGATTACAATGCCCCATTCATAAGTAACGTTATAACGAAATCAAGTTTCGCTTAAAGGTTACTTAACTATCGCACTCCATAGATAAGTAACGCTACAACGAAATCAAGTTTTCTTCTAGCATTACTTATCTATCAACCGTCCTAATCAAGTAACGTCCCTCGGTAATCAAGTTTGGTGCCCAAGTCGCTCGATGCGCCCCCTGGTTTTGCCGATGCTCTAGGGCGCTAACCGCCCGTCCCCGCCGCCGTAGTCGAATCGATCAACGGAATACTAAATAACCGGCATGGGTAATCAAGTCTACTAAACCCCAAACGCCTGCCGCTCGTTTTACTACTTAAAAATACGCAGAACCCTTTTTTATTTGTGCTGAACAGGTTCCGTATTGCTCAGGGGTTCACGGCTTAGGCCCATTTGCCATAGTCAAAGGGTAAACCGTTAGGGAGTATTCTACCAATGGGAAGACCAAAAAGAAGCTCAAAAGCAGTGGAGCAGGCCCAGCGCCGCGCTGCCGCCCTGCGTTCTATTGGGGCCAATTTAGACTTGGGTAATGGCCTCACCCTGGCCGAATATAACCAGTTAATTGATACTGTACGGGCCGACATTGCGACCTACAATGAGACCCTATCTCAGGTAGACAATGCCGCAAATAACGTGCAGGCAGGCGAGAAAAAACTGCGCGACCTGTCTGAGCTAATGCTGATGGCCGTTGCGGCCCGGTATGGCAAAGACAGCTCTGAATACGAAATGGCGGGCGGCACCCGCAAGAGCGATCGCAAACGGCCAAAGCCCCGACAGATTAACGCCGCCTAGCCAGCTAGGAATTCCTGAATATTGCTGCAACTCAAACCCCTTTTGCCTCGATAGTTTGACGAGACAAAAGGGGTTTTGCTTAGGTGCATCCCACTTTTGCAAGTGTCTGCGTTATTCCCACAAAAGTGGGAATCTACCTGGGAGTAATACCAAATCCGAATCACAAACCCCCGGTTCTCAAAAGGCCAACCTGTAGGGGCGAATGGCATTCGCCCAGAGGTATTGGGGGTATCCAAGCAGGATTTAGTATAAG
>PYER01000067.1 GCA_003017855.1 filamentous cyanobacterium CCT1 | reverse complement strand
CCCAAACCCCGCTGCCCCTCCTGCCAGCGCCATAGCGGCATGCACCACCTTGGGCATGGACCGCCCCGGCTGCAGGGTAGAGGCCGCAAAGTTGATCACACCTACCGCCAGGGCGGAGGCCACCCCGGCAGCTACAGCCACCATCAGTTCTTTAGACGGTAGGGGCGCGTTGTCTAAAAAGCCCAGCCAGTCCTGCTCGGTAGAAACTGCTTCAACATCGTGACTGTCGGTTTGGGTGAAGACAGGCAGGCTGTCGGTGGCCCCGGCAATGCTAAAAATATCGTCGTCGCTGATGATCGCCTGATCGTTGATGTCGCTGAGATCAAAGGCCGAGGTGCCGCTGCTGTAGCCGCTGTTGTCATCGGTCGAGGTCAGACCCGAGGTGCCCACCGACGGGGTGGTAAACCCTGCTGAACTGTCAGATAGCTCAAAATCGGGCAGGTTGCCCAGGTCGTCAAAATCGCTGAATTCGTCTAAAAAGTCGACATTACTACTGGGTTGGGCGCTGTCTTCTAAGTCTGGTTGGTAGCCATTGTCAATGTAGCCGTCATAGTCGTCGCCAAGGCTGTCGCCAGCGGTGTCGAGGTCGTCGTTGAGCAGATCGGGTTCGGGGGCAAACACCGTCATATCGTCGCCGCCGTCGTCCGCTGGCGGCCAGCCAGCCTCAAAGTCATCGGCGGCTAGGCCCACACCGCTGCTATAGGGGGCGTCGCTATAGCTGGCGGGTGCGGCCCCAAAGGGGTCGTCGGTTTCACTTACCTCCAACGAATCAAACGAGGCGTCGTCATCAAAGGTAATGTCGTCTGAACTCTCGTGCTCCTCAGACCAGCTGCTTCCCTTGGAGTCCACCCCAAATCTGGGGCCAGTATCGCCTGGGGCGATCGCAAAGGGGTCGTCGCTGAAGGGATCGGTGGCGAAGGGGTCAGCCAGGGCGCTGGCACCGGGGGCACCGGCTGCGATCGAAGCGGGCAGATCGTCTTCTAGACTCATGTCGCCTAAATCGAGATGGCTATCTGGTATGCCTACTGCACCGTTGGCTCCAGGACCGCTCTCTAAATCCATAGATAGGGAGGCTCCGGCATCAAAAAAGGTGTCTCCGGTGTCGGTGCCGTAGCCCACGGACGCTTCAGAGGCTTCGGAGGCAAACTGATTGGCGTAGTCGAGGCCGTTGCTGGCATAGTCGACGTACTCTGGCTCAGAGGTCAGATCGAGTACCGCGCTGTATTGGGCGGCCGCCACGTCGTACCGCTGCAGGCCATAGCAGTAGATGTGGCCTCGCAGCAGCAGCACGCTGGGGTCTTCGGGATAGTCGGCCGCCAGCTGGTCGATTACGGCTGCAGCCTCTGGGTAGTTGCCCTGTACGTAGGCTCTTTCTGCCTTTTGATAGGCTTGAGAGTAATCAATGCCTGAAGCCATGGTCTTCTCCTGCCGGTGCAAGTGTCCTAAGGGGGTAAGGATGGGCTGGGCCTAGGTAGCCCAGCGAGCGGAACGAATAACAGCGACGTGGTCGAGCAGCCTGAGGGTTTTGTTTTCCTCACTGTCGATGACCCATTCACCGCGCAAAAATGGCGCCATCGTATCCGGGCTGCTGTCAGAGACCTGAGTTTTATCGGGGTTGAGCCAGCGGGTGCCGACAATTCGATTAACGGCCAAGCCTAGCATAGTTCCCTGATCTTCAATGGCGATGACTGAGATCTCGGGGCGATCGGTGTTAAGCACCGATGAATAGCCCAGAAATTGGCCCAGGTCGGCCACCCACACCACCCGTCCCTGCTCGTTCAGAGTGCCCAGCAACAGATGCGATACGTTAGGAATGGGCGTAATGCGATCGGGGGGCTGCTCAATAATGCGGCGAATGCCGGTGGCGGGCAGCGCAAACTCGTCTTCAGCAGTGACGAAAAAGCGCAAGAATAGCTCGCCATCAGGTGTTTCCAGCTCTTGAAGCTCTGGATCTTGGTCTTGCCCAGTCTGGGTGAGAAAATCAGGATTGCCTACCATAGCACCGTTAATACGTTATTCCTCTTGTTACCTGTTTCGTTGCCCTATGCCCTGCGGTCCCCAGCTCCTGGATGAGCGCGCCGTTGCGCTAGGCCCTGAGCAGCTGCTTAACCGTACCCACCAGCTCAGTAGGTTGAAACGGTTTGGCGATGTAAGCATCTGCTCCCTGTTTCATTCCCCAGTAACGGTCAAACTCTTCACCCTTAGAGGAGCACATGACCACGGGCACGTTCTGCGTAGACGGATCGGCTTTGATCCGACGGCACAGCTCGTAGCCATTCATGCGGGGCATGACGATATCGAGCACAACCACATCGGGGCGCTGGCTCTGGATCTGCTCTAGAGCTTCCATGCCGTCATTGGCAACGGTGACATTGAGGCCAATACCGCGTAGGAGTTCAGTAATCATTTCCCGCTGAGGAACGCTGTCTTCTACCACCAGAACTGTGCTCATAGGTTAATTAAGAGGGCCTGCTGAATGGCCATAGATAAACCGGATAGCCAAGACCTGGCCACTCCGGCGTCCAAGTTTAGAGCGTGGAATTGTGCTGATACAGCATTTTGTTGCTGCGTGAGGTAAAGCCTGACGCTGAACGATCAAAGGTTTTACGGCGACACGCGTACCTCACTGGCTGCCAAAAAAAGCTGTATGCAGCTTCTAAAGCCTCTAAACCTGTGACTCTAAAGTACCCTCAAATCTAAGGATGCTGTCGGTTTAGATAAATTAATCCATCCAGTTGTTTAGATTATGGCGAATCTGATCGAAATTGATGCAAAAACCCTGTTCAGACTAAGGAATGTTACTGGGTTAATGTTACCGAGGTAGGGAGGCCTGGCTAAAGTCGATATCAAATTCGTCTTCGATCGCTTCGGCCAGCAGGATGTCGGGGCGAGGGCGGTTGAGATCACCGGGGCCAACGTACTTTTCGACCAGGGCCAGCAGTTCTCCAGGGCCAAAGGGTTTGGTGAGATAGTCGGTGGCCCCGACCATTCTGGCTTTAACCCGGTCTAAAAAGCCGTCTTTGCCCGTGAGCATGACGATGGGGGTTTGGCGAAAGGCGCTGGAGTGCCTAAGCATGGCGCACAGCTCGTAGCCGTCGAGCTCGGGCATGGTGATGTCGCAGAGAATCAGGTTGGGCTGGAGCTGAAATAACAACCCCAATGCTTTGAGCGGATTGCCAATGGAGGTCGCTTCGTAGCCCTGACCATCGAGAATGCGCTCTACGGCCTGGCGAACGGTGGCGCTGTCGTCTACGCAGACAATGCGGGGCAGGCGATCGCGCTCAAGGCGCTGGGCGCTCGCAGCAGGGCTTGCCCCAGTTGAGGCGTTATAAATTAAGCTGATCTGTCCCTGCTGGATAGCGGGAACCAGGCTGCGGGCCACACTCAGCAGGTCTCGATTGAGGTAGCGGCCAATGCGCCGAATGGAGGTTTTGCCGTCCATCCAGGTGACCATGCGCTGATAGACCTGGCTAGAGACGCTGGCGCGAAACGCCTCTGGGGCCAGCAGCACTGGACACTGATCTGGCGATTGCAGATGGGGGTGAAGCTGATGCCAGGTCTGAATCTGCTGGGTTATGCCCGCCACCAGATCGCCAATGGTGTGGGTCATGAGCTGGGGGCTAAGGGCTGAGCTGAGCTGAAATACAAAGGCCCCATGGTGCAGGCTGAGTAGATCAAACAGCGTTTCGTGCACCATGTGGCTAAGAATAGTGCGGCCCTGGCCAGGCGTGATCAAGTGCTGTTCTAAAAGCGCCCACAGGGTACCGTATTCCAGGGAATTAAAGGCGGCGATCGCGGCAGTGGTGCTGGGATCGGGCAGGGAGTGGTCAATGCCGTAGCGGTGCAGATGGTCGCGCAGGCGATCGAGCCTGTTGTCGGTGGTACCTGCGTAAACCAGCTGCCCGTTGGCTAAAAAGACTAACCACGAGGGTGGGTTGGGGACTGTAAGCGCGCCATCGAAGGGCTGGCCCAGGGGCTGATTGCTGCCGCTGCCATAGCTTTCGAGATAGAGCTCGCCCGTGCGCTGCCCTAGCTCGATGAGCTGCAAAATGCTGCGAATATCAATTTCTGAAAGATAACCCTGCATGAGGCAACCCAAGGATGGGAACGGCACCTGGCGGACCAGGCCATAGCGTGTGAGTCTGGCGCGTGTGAGTTTGACTCAGGATGCCCCAATCAGTGACCCAGTCATACCTACCCTGCCGTACTCTTTGTGTCTTTCGAGTCTGGACAGCACCCTGTGACACATAGAGCAAGGAGCGGTAAACCAAAGGGGCCAACTCAGATATCGAGGCGTATTTGGCTGCGGCACACGAGTGATGACGGGTAGAGCTATCGCCTCGCTCCTTAGTATAAGGAGTATAAGGCGCTTTACCGGGCCGAGAATATTCTATCGCTCAGGTTTCCGGCCTACCCGCTTTTCAGCAGGATTTTTGGGCATCCTGAATACAGGTCTAGGGTAGGGGTGGGCTTGGTTAGAGTTGGTCGCCAGATCTGGCGGTTCTACCGGTTCAAAATTAGCTAAGATTCCAGTTAGCTTTGGCAGCAGCACTACCATCCGGTATCTCTCAGGGGGCATCTCTACAGTGGGCAAAAGGCAGGGGCTAGAGGTAGGCGATCGCAGTTCATGCTGCTTTTAGAGATCGACTTGTCTGGGTGACCCGCTTGGGGAAGAACGCTGCTCCCCTGGCCCAAGCTGAGGGGTTGGGCCGGGTGCCTGGCACCAGGTCTCTTGAAAATCTCAATGGAGAACCCCAGAGTAAGGCTAGGATAGGTAGCAGGTTGAAAGGCCTTATATCGGGACATATCTCTGGGTAGAGTCGCGACGAGATCAAGACCGGGCTAACTGTGTATTACAGCACATTAAGCTGAGCCTTGAGGTGCTTACGTGACGGCAGCCCGTTCTAGTTCCAAATTTAACTCCTATTAGCTTCCCCCATCTCTCTACTGAGTCTTTAAAATTACGGCATCAGTATTTACTTTCCTAAAATTGACGTTCTAAGCCACGAGGACCACCAGCGTGCTGTACCTAGCAGAAGTCCAAAAGAAGACCGGGTTTATTGGCAGCGGCAAGCCCGAGTTTAAGCTGCTGGCCTGCCAGCGCAGCGAGCACAGCTGGAGTGCTGTCACTGGGGAAGAATCGCTAACCGCTCCTGACGACGCCTCGTACAACGCTGGTGCTCTGGTGATGGTCGAAGTTAGCAACAGTCGGCAGATTCAGCGCCACTATGAGGCTGGCCGCACCCTGACCAGCATTTTGCAGAATTTTTCTAACCTGAGTAAAAAATCTAAAACCCAGGAAGAAGAAATTGAGCAGTGGAAACAATCGCTGACGTTTCAAAGCCAGGAACTGAACCGGCGCGAGCTGGAGCTAGAGGCCCGTCAGGAGCAGGTTGAACAGGCCGAGGCTGACCTGGAGCAGCTCGACGCCCAGCGCCAGGAGCTGGAACAGCTGCGTCAGAGCCTGGAACAGCAGCAGGAAGAGCTCAACCGTAAAAACACAGATCTAGAAGGAGCCTGGGCTCACCTGAATGGCGAAATGCGTCGGCTTGAAGAGCAGCGCGCCGAGGGTGGCTCTGCTGCGGGCTTAGATGCAGACCAGGTGGCTACTCTGCAGGGCGCCCTCAACCGTCTGACCGAAGCGGTGATGCCCATCGAAGCCCTGCGTGAGCCGCTTACCCACGCCACCGACGGGTTGAACTATCACCAGGGACTGCTAGGCGATTACCGGCAGGCTCTCGAAAACCAGCGTCAGGGTCTGGAGCAGCGCCAGCAGGAGCTAGACCAGCAGGTCAGTCAGCTAGAGCAGCGCTGGGCCGACTGGCGTCAAGCTGAAGCCAGCTTGGGGGCTAAACGCGAAGATTTAAAACTGCGGCAGCAGGCGGTGAAGGCTCATCAAGACCAGATTCAGTCCCTATCGGATACACTGCAAGCTCAGGCCAATCTGCACCAGAAAATTTATGATCTGCTCAACACCACCGACAAAGTACGGCTGAGCAAAAAGGTAGATGTGGCGGCTCTGGAGGCTATGGAGCTTGACCAGCTTCAGACGCTGGTGGGCGATTTGGAAAAAGACCTGGAGAAAATGTCGCGCTTTGTCTCTGACCAGGAGGAGGAGCTAGCCCTGGAGCAGCAGGCGATCGATGAGCTGAAGCTTAAAATTGAGCAGGCCAGCGAGTTTGAGCGGCTGCAGTTAGAAACCGAGCTGGAGGAAGAGCAAGACCGCTCTCAGATGCTCAACGAAACCCTGGTGGGCCAGCGGCGCAACCTGCTGGAGCGCGAGGAGGTGCTGAGCCAGCATCAGGCTGTGCTGCGCCGCCGTCAGGGCCTGGCAGTAGAAGAAGCGCCGGTCAGTGCTGTCGACCTGGAGCCACTGCTCAACACCATTGATGCCCAGCGGCAGCAAACTACAGATACGATTCAGTCGATAGAGACTGAGGTAAAACAGCTTCAAGACGGGATTAGTCAGCTCAAGCAAGACATTGAAGTCAGTGAGGCGGCTTTGGCCACCCAGCGTACCGAGGTGGAGACTTTTGAGAATGACCTGCGTCAGCAGCAGCGGGATCTTGCGGGTCTGATGGGCAAGCTAGCGGTTTGCGAGGAGTTGCTCAACCCGGCCCAGGAGAGCATGAACGGGCTGCGTCAGTCGATGGATGGTCTGGCTGGCGGCGTGACCAAGCTCCAGGAAGTAAACGACTACCAGCTACAGGCGATCGCGGAGCTGCGGCAAACGGTCGTTAGCGTAGGCGCCCCTCAAATGGCGCCCTCCTAAACTTAAAGTAGCTAAGAGTGCTAGAGTCGGCTGAGACTACCTAGAGGCGATCGCGCATGATTTGGGTCAACGAACAAATTGATCCGTCAGGAATTATCTACTCCTGCATTGCCTGCAGTGACGAGGCCCAGGCCCAGGCCTGCCACCGCTCGTTTGAGGAAAACCTGAGTGACGAGCAAAGGGCAGCGGGATGGGTGGCTCAAATTCGCACGGTGGAAACCTGGGAGGAGGTACCCGTTAACGCCTTAAAGCTGAGCTATTAGTCACAGGGACTGGCAACTCAGCGACAGAGTATCTTGGGATCTGGGGCTGGCTCTGGGACCAAATGGGTTTAGCGGCTTGACTGCCGCCACCGCCACCGCTGATCGAGCAGCGTGCGGCTCATCACCCTCACCGGCTCTTGCGATTCTCCGGAGAAGAGGGCAAAATCTACAGGCCCCCAGGTGCGCTCGGCTTCTTCGGCCAGGGCCAGCAAAAAGGGGTCGTCGAGGGCGATGCGGTGATTAAAACGCAGGGTCACCAGCGACAGCCCGCCGTGCCCTGCGCCCGTGACGATGCCCCAGTCGTACTGGTCTAACAGGGCCTGCAGCGGCTGACCGGCAGCACGGCGAAAATGCTCTAGCTGCTCTTGCTTTTGCCTAAGCTCTTGCAGGAGTTGGTGATTGCTCAACATCGTGCTCCTCCGCTGGTAGCAGTGATATTCCAAGTCCAGCTCGGGATCTGTAGTTTTCCCACCGGTAGAACTCCACATCTGGACTTGAATTTGGTCTATAAACACCCTTGACTCTGAGTGCCCTTCTTCTGAGTTTAAAGGGCAGGCCTGTCTCTAGAGTTGAAGACTTTCTATTGCTCTGTTTCTGATCTCAGTATTCCTTGGATAACGCTATGCCCAGTATTGACTACATTAAGCTTGACCAGTTTTTAAAGCAGATGCAGGTGGTAGGCACAGGCGGTCAGGCCAAGCTGATGATTCAAGACGGTGAGGTGCAGGTAAATGGTCAGGTAGAAACCCGGCGCGGGCGCAAGCTAGTAGCGGGCGATCGCGTTGAGGTCGACGGCCAAACCTGGGTGGTGGATCTGAGCCAGCTGGGCTAACCCGAAGACTGACGTTGCCACAGCTTGGTTAAGATACGCTGGGTTCGAGTGCCGCGAAGCCGGGTTGTTCTAGCAAAGTTTATAGACTTGTTAAGCAACATCGAAGCTGCGGTGGGGAATGCTGATCTGGCTGCCGGGCTGTAGAAAATCTAGGGCAGTACGAAACGTGTTATTTAGACAGGCATAGCTATGGGCTTAAGCGATATTTTGAATGACAAGGCTGTTAAAACTGCTGTTGTCAATGACTGCGCCCTGCTGATCGATCGCCAGGTAGCGGCCAAGGGCGGCCTCGGCGGCATGGCCCTCAAAGCCACTTATGGCGTCGTCAAAAGCGCTGGTTCAGGCTACATCCCTGGAGCAATCGGGCGCATTTTGCCCGAGGTAGTGGAGGCACTCGAACCCATGTGGGCTGAGGGCCTGCAGGCGGGCGATCCGGTGGCCTACCTGAGCCAACACCAGGCCCGGACGGCCGAAGTCATTCTGAGTGTGACCGACAGGCGGATTGCCAAGACCGACAATGGCCTGGTGCGATCGTCCTATAACAAGCTGCGCCAGTCGGTAAAGGGCGATGTGGAGAGCGCAGTACCCGGCCTGGCCAACATCTTTGGGGCCTACAGTCCGGTACCTCAGTAGTGTCACCGAAATAGCCACAACTCAGAACAGCTCTAAGAATTCGGCTGTAATGGAAATTCTGGGATAGGCTCTAGCCGATATTTTGGTAAAGTCTGTCCCAGTAGGGCTCGGCAAATTTTACCAGCCAGTCTTTGATGTGGTAAGTGGCGCGGCAGTCGTCTTCGTTGTAGCGCAAAATGGCGTCTAGGTAGCTGCGGTCGCCGGTTTCGGCCCAGGCGTTGTACCAGCAGATTGACTGTGCTCCGTTGGCCCCCTCGTCGCGCCAGTCAAAGCCCATCCAGCGGGCGATGTGCTTGAGGGCGTAGCTTTCGATGGGTAGGGTGACGCCGTCGGTAATGCATTTGTGCACATCAAAGAAGCGATCGAGCAGGGCCTCGGTTTGGCGGTGGGGGGTGCCGTAGAGCTGCCCCAGTTTGCGCACGGTCTGAGCCTCGTAGGGGCAGAAATGATAGATCGGCGCGTAGGGGTAGGCGTGCACCAGGTCGAGAAAGTCATTCCAGGCGCGGCGCTCTTCGCGCTGGGTTTCGGCCAGCAGGGCGTGGAAGTTGGTCTCGCCAGTACGGTGGTTGACCACCAGTACCCCGTGCAGGTAGATCAGGTTTTGGTCCGGGGCCGCTTCGATATCAAAGTACAGCTCGACCTCGCCTTCGGGTAAATCGTCGGGCCACAGCGGAAAGCCGTGGGGGGCGTGGGGAGCACTGCGGGGAATCGCTCGGTTGTCGATTAGTGCCTGGGCCTGATGTACCAGCTTTTCGGCCACCTGTTCGCCAAAGCCTGGTAGGGGAGCCAGGTGGGCGGGGCTAGCCTGGGCTAGAGCGGCAACGGTGGTCAGGTGTTGCTGTTTGAGTAGCTCATAGCGGGCGGGGGTAACGCCGGGCAGCAGTGACAGATGGCGGGTAGCCTGTGCCTCGGCGTAGCAGTGGTTAAACCAGTGGCACAGATCGCAGCGACTGTGGGAGATAAACAGTTCTGGCGCGGTAGGCGATCGCAGCTCGATCAGGCAGTCGTTGAGTACGGTTTGCAGCTTGGGCACCAGCCGCGCCAGATCAATGGTGTACATCTGGCCGCCGCGCAGGGCCAGATAGCTAGCCTGGGGCCAGACCCCCTGCACCCGCGAGAGCAGGTAAGCATGGTAGGCCGCCACCACCTGATAGTCGAGTTTGGGCTTTTTGCCCAGCTTAATATCGACCGGTACGTAGATCCAGTCGCCCCAGCATGACCAGCCGGGCTGCTTGATCAGCAGATCGGGCTGGCTGACCAGCTGTACCCCGTCGACCGCTGAGGGAGTGGCCAGCACCCCCTGACGAATGGCCTCGACGCCCTCGGCCATCAGATCTAGCGTGGCTCTCGCCCCAGCCGCCCACTCACCGGAGGGAAAGTCGGGTCGATAGAGGGGGTAGTAGTCTTCGAGCACTCGCTCGCGGTGGGCCAGACTGTCCTGGCGCAGCTTGAGTAGGTAGTCGGAGGGGCGGTCTTGCTGGCCGCGATCGCCGTAGAGATCTAAAAAGGCTCGTCGACCACAGCGCTGGTAGTGAAACAGCACGTCATCGGTGAGCCAGCGAATGAGTTCTTGTGAATGGAGCGTTGCTGAGTCAGCGGCCAACCTCAGGGGGCTCTGCGGGCCACCCCCTGAACTCGAACGCGATGGCAGGGGGTAGCTAGCAGACAAGGCGAGTTATAGAGCAAGTGCTAGGAAACAGAGAGACGTATGGCTGGTGCTGCAGCCGAGGCAACAGTATATCGCTGTTCTGATCAGGCGTGAAATTTTTCGCAGCCAGCTCTAGCGACCCCTGTCGCTGACCGTTAGCTGTCCAATGCTGTGTTGAGCTGCTGTTCATGCCTGAGTTAAGCCCATAGGACGATTCGACAGTACCTATGCTCACCCTTAGCATGTTATACCCTATCGGGGTATTCCGGGAAAGGGGGCAATGGCTGCTGACGACAGCACTGGCGCTACCGCTTTCAGGGTTCCTCAGGCAGCGGGGTTCGTTCTAGACCTCGAACCGTCAGCCAACCGGGCGCGGGTGGTATAGGGTTGAAACGTTCCCCCTTATCCTCTCTTCAGCGTGACCTACTCTCCGTCTTCTGCTTCTGCGTCTACTGCGACGCACGATCGCTTGCTCAGCCATCGTCACTCGTTTCCGGCCCTGGTCAGCAAGCAGTACTTTAACTATGGCGGCCAGGGACCGATGGCCCAGGCTACTTTAGATGCCATCTTTGCGGCCCACCGACGGGTGCAGGACCTGGGACCCTTTTCGGGAGCGGCCAACCAGTGGGTAACGGCTGAGGCGGCCCAAACGCGCGCGGCGATCGCCGCTGAACTGGGCACCACCGCCGACACTATTACCCTGACTGAGGATGTCACCATGGGCTGCAACATTCCCCTCTGGGGTATTGACTGGCGGGCGGGGGATCACATGCTGCTGTCGGACTGCGAGCATCCCGGCATTGTTGCCGCAGTGCAGGAAATTTGCCGCCGCTTTGGGGTCAGCTACAGCCTCTGCCCGCTGCTTGAAACCGTCAATGGCGGCGATCCGGCGGCGGTGGTGGCCCAGCATTTGCAAGCTAACACCCGACTGCTAGTGATCAGCCATATTTTTTGGAATACGGGCCGGGTGCTACCCCTGGAGCAGATTGTGCAGGTCTGTCGCGATCGCCCCAGCCCGGTGCTAACCCTGGTGGATGCCGCCCAGTCGGTCGGCTCTTTACCGCTAGATCTACCCGCGCTAGGAGTCGACTTTTACGCCTTTACCGGCCACAAGTGGTGGTGCGGCCCGGCTGGGTTGGGCGGGCTGTACGTGCGGCCTGAGGCCAGGGAGCACCTGGCTCCCACCTTCATTGGCTGGCGCGGCATCACTACCGATGCCGCCGCCAACCCCACCGGCTGGAAGCCCAATGGCCAGCGCTACGAGGTGGCGACCTCGAACTATCCGCTGCTGGCGGGGTTGCGGGCCGCGATCGCCCACCAGGCCGACTGGGGCAGTGCGCCCCAGCGCTATCACCGCCTGGTCGAACTCGCGCAGCGGCTGTGGTCGCAGCTGCAAGACCTGCCCCAGATTCGCACTGTGCGACAAAGCCCGCCTGATTCTGGCCTGGTGTCGTTTTGGGTGCTGGAGCAGGGTGAGCCTTCGCCAGCGTGGCACAAGCGCCTGGTCGATGAGCTAGAGACCCAGCATGTTTACCTGCGCACGCTGCAGGCGCCCAACTGTGTGCGCGCCTGCACCCACTACCTGACGCTGGAGTCGGAGGTGGATGAGTTGGTGGCGGCAATCGCGGCCACTTTGAAGCGCGGACTGGGCTAGCCTTACTCGCCCGGTGTAGCGCCATGATTCTTAACGTGAAAAGCCCGGTTTGGGGCAAAACTGGTTGAATCGGCTACAAAATTAGGCGACTCAGGCTTGATACTCTCCAGGGGTTGTTGCTGTGCCTGTCGTTCTCGACGGCGATCGCTGTACCTATGCCTAAGGTCGTCTCAATACACTCCTATCGGGGTGGCACTGGCAAGTCAAACTTTACCGCTAACCTGGCCACTACCCTGGCCATGCAGGGCCACCGGGTTGGCGTCGTGGATACTGACGTGCCGTCGCCGGGCATTCACAACATTTTTAGCCTCGAACCTGAGCAGGCCCCCGTTACCCTCAACAGCTACCTCTGGGGTGAGGCCGCGATCGAAGAAGCAGCCTACGACGTGGGCGGTGCCGCCGGAATCGCCGCAGCGGGTCGTCTGTTTTTGGTGCCCTCCAGCGTCAAGGCCGACGACATTGCCCGGGTGCTGAAAGACGGCTACGATGTCAAGCTGCTCAACGACGGCTTTCGCAAGCTGGTCAAGGCCCTGGAGCTGGATTACCTGTTTATCGACACCCACCCCGGCCTGTCGAAGGAGACGTTTCTCTCCATCGCCATTTCCCACGTGCTGATTCTGATTCTGCGGCCCGACAAGCAGGACTACCAGGGCACCGCTGTTACCATCGATATCGCCCGCCAGCTGAACGTGCGCAAAATGCTGCTGGCCATCAACAAAGCCTACAGTTCCCTGAACTTTGATGTGCTCAAGCAGAAGGTAGAAGAGACCTACGGAGCACCCGTGGCCGGTATTTTTCCGCTGTCGGAGGAGGTGGTGCAGCTGGCCAGCGAGGGCGTTTTTTGCACCAAGTTTCCCGACCATCCGGTCAGTCAGGAGTTTAGCAAGGTTGCCGCTCACATTACGGCGGAGGGATAGGCAGCAATGAGCAAAGGTGATTTTTCGGCCCTGGCCAGCTCGATTCAGGCGGTGGCGTCACCCTTTCGCCAGTATTTGAACGACCTGCACGAGCGATACCAGGGTGCCCTGGACGGGGCGGTGGCCGACTACATTCCTGAGTTGGCCCTGGCCGATCCCAACTGGTTTGGCATCTGCGTGGTGACTAAGGGCGGCCAGGTGTTTGAGGTGGGCGACTGCGATAAGCTGTTCACCATTCAGTCGATCTCCAAGGCCTTTGTCTACGGGCTGGCGCTGGAAGACCACGGGCGCGACTACGTCAACAGCAAGGTCAGCGTAGAGCCGACGGGGGAAGCGTTTAACGCCATCGTGCTCGACGAAGCCACCAATCGCCCCTACAACCCGATGGTAAATGCCGGGGCGATCGCCACCGCCGACCTGATCAAGGGCGACAGTGCCACCGAGCGGCTGAAGCGCATGCTGGCCATGTTTAAGCGCTACACCGGGCGCGACCTGGATGTGAACGTGCCGGTGTTTCTCTCTGAAAAAGCCACGGGGTACCGCAACCGGGCGATCGCCTACCTGATGCTCAACTTTGGTATGGTCACCGATCGCGTCGACGAAACCCTCGACCTCTACTTTCAGCAGTGCTCAATTATGGTCAACGCTAAAGACCTGGCCATGATGGCGGCGACCCTGGCCAACGGCGGCATCAACCCGGTGACCGGGGAGCGCGCTCTTGATGAGCACTACGTGCAGGATGTGATCAGCGTCATGCTCACCTGCGGCATGTACGACTACTCCGGCGAGTGGGTGTACCGAGTGGGGCTGCCTGCCAAGAGCGGGGTGGGGGGCGGCATTACCGCCCTGGCCCCCGGCAAGCTGGGCATCGGCACCTTTTCGCCGCCGCTTGATGCCAAGGGCAACAGCTACCGGGGCATCAAGGTGTGCGAAGACCTCTCCCGCGACTTTGGCCTGCACCTGTTTAACGTGGCCAAGGCCAGCCACGACCTCGACGACTGGCTGACCGGCAGCGGTGCCGATAGCTGGTAGCCCAACCCCGGCGCTGCCTATCAAGACCCTCTGGCTAGGCCGCTAACCTCAATGGCCCGCTAAGATTGTTAGGTTGGGCGATGTATGGGTTGTGCAGCTGGCATGAGTGTTTCCGGTTCCGTTGATTTTCTCGACGAATACGACGTTGTGGTCGTTGGCGGTGGCCACTCGGGGTGCGAGGCAGCCCTGGCCTCGGCACGCCTGGGCTGTCGCACGCTAATGATCACCCTCAACCTCGACAAAATTGCCTGGCAGCCCTGCAACCCCGCCGTCGGCGGCCCGGCCAAGTCGCAGCTCACCCACGAGGTCGACGCCCTGGGCGGTGAAATTGGCAAAATGGCCGATCGCACCTACCTGCAAAAGCGCGTGCTCAACAACTCGCGCGGCCCCGCCGTGTGGGCGCTGCGGGCACAGACCGACAAGCGCGAATACGCCGCCGTAATGAAAACCATCGTCGAAAACCAGGAAAACCTGACCATTCGCGAGGGCATGGTGACCGATCTGGTGCTGGGGACCAACGACGAAGTGGCGGGAGTCACCACCTACTTTGGTACAGCATTTAAGTGCAGGGCAGTGATTTTGACCACTGGCACCTTTTTGGGCGGCACAATCTGGATTGGCGATAAATCGATGGCAGCGGGCCGGGCCGGAGAGTTTGCTGCCACCGGCCTGACTGACACCCTCAACCAGTTGGGCTTTGAAACCGGGCGACTGAAAACAGGCACCCCGGCCCGAGTCGATCGCCGCTCGATCAACTTCGATGTGCTGGAGCCGCAGCCCGGCGATGAGGATCTGCGCTGGTTCAGCTTTGACCCTGAAGTTTGGGTCGAGCGCGAGCAAATGCCCTGCCACCTCACCCGCACCACCGCCGCCACCCACCAGCTAATCCGCGACAACCTGCACCTGTCGCCCATCTACGGCGGCTGGGTCGACTCTAAAGGCCCCCGCTACTGCCCCAGCATCGAAGACAAAATTGTCCGCTTTGCCGACAAAGACAGCCACCAGATTTTTCTGGAGCCAGAGGGGCGCGACATTCCCGAAATTTATGTGCAGGGCTTTTCGACCGGGCTGCCCGAAAAGCTGCAATTGGCCATGCTGCGCACCCTACCCGGCCTGGAGCACTGCGCGATGCTGCGGCCCGCCTACGCCGTGGAGTACGACTACCTGCCCGCCACCCAGTGCTACCCCACCATGATGACCAAGCGGGTGGAGGGGCTGTTTTGCGCCGGACAGATCAACGGCACTACCGGCTATGAAGAGGCGGCGGCCCAGGGCTTTGTGGCCGGGGTGAATGCGGCCCGGCTGGTGCGGGGCCAGGAGATGCTGGTGTTGCCCCGCGAAGGCAGCTACATCGGTACGCTGCTGGATGACCTGTGCACGAAGGAGCTGCGGGAGCCCTACCGGATGCTGACCTCGCGATCGGAGTACCGCCTGCTGCTGCGATCGGATAATGCCGACCAGCGCCTGACCCCCGTAGGCCGCGAGATCGGGCTGATTGACGATCGCCGCTGGGAGCTATTTACCCGCAAGTACACCAACATTGCCGCCGAAAAAGAGCGGCTGAGCGAAACCCGTGTCAAGGAGCACGACGAACTGGGGCAGCGGATTGCCGCCGATACCGACCAGCGGATCAAAGGCTCGATCACCCTGGCCGATCTGCTGCGCCGTCCGGGTTTCCACTACGGCGATCTGGAGCGCTACGGCCTGGATCATCCTGAACTGTGCCGCGAAGAAAAAGAAGGGGCCGAAATCGACATTAAGTACTCAGGCTACATTCAGCGGCAGCAAAACCAGATCGACCAGGTGGCTAAGAATACTGGCCGCAAACTGTCCGCCACCCTCGACTATATGGCGATCGATACGCTTTCTAAAGAAGCGCGCGAAAAGCTCACCCAGGTCAAACCGCTCACCATTGGTCAGGCCTCGCGCATTGGTGGCGTTAACCCCGCCGATGTCAATGCCTTGCTGGTGTACTTGGAGCTTCAAGCCCGGCGCGATCGCACAGTCCCCGCCACGATTCGTTAGAATCTAGCCGAATTTGTTGCAGGGGCAAACTATGGCAAAGCCAATTCTCATTACCGGGGCATCCAGCGGCATTGGCTACGAACTGGCTAAGGTTTGCGCGGCTCACCACCACGATTTGGTACTGATCGCCCGCCGCGAAGAGCGCCTGCTGGAACTCAAGGCCGAGCTAGAGGCAGCCCACGGCATATTGGTATGGACCTATCGAGGCGACCTCACCGATGCCGACACCCGCCAGCAGTTTTTTGACTGGACCCAATTCAAAGGAATTACCCCCTACGCCCTGGTCAATAACGCCGGGTTTGGCGATCTGACCGCCTTTGTCGAATCGAGTTGGGAGAAGCAGAACGCCATGCTCCAGCTCAATATTGTGGCCCTCACCCACCTGAGTCGGCTGTACCTGCCGGGCATGATTGCCCAGGGCCAGGGCCGCATTCTCAACGTGGCCTCGACGGCGGCGTTTCTGCCGGGGCCATACATGGCGGTGTACTACGCTAGCAAGGCCTACGTGCTGTCGTTTACTGAGGCGATCGCTACCGAGCTAGAGGGTACTGGGGTCACCGCCACCACCCTCTGCCCCGGCCCCACCCAGTCCGAATTTCAGGAGCGGGCTGACGCGACCAACGTGAAGCTATTCGAGGGCAAAAACCTGCCCAGCTCGGCGGAGGTGGCCATCTACGCATACGATGCCATGGAAAAAGGGCAGCGCACCGCCGTGCACGGCACCACCAACAAAGTGCTGTCTCTAGCTATGCGGCTGCTGCCCCGCAAAAACCTGGCTGAAGTCGCCAAGGGTCTGCAAAAACCGGCCTAGATGAACGCTTTGAGCAATACCACTCTGCAAGCCCGCCTGTTGGCTCATTTGGAGCAGGTGGCGCGCGATCGCGATCCTTTCCTAGCCTCGGCCCACCATTTCTTCGTCCAGCAGTACATCCAGCAGGAATTTTCCCATTGGGGTGAGGTGACGAGCCACAGCTTCGACTTTCAGGGCCAGCCCTACACCAACTGGATCTTGAACCTGCCGGGGCAGAATCCTCGCTGCCCACCAGTTCTGGTTGGTGCCCACTACGACTCGGTGCCCGGTTCCCCTGGGGCTGACGACAACGCTACCGGAGTAGCGGTGCTGTTGGAGCTAGCTCGCGCCTTTGCTCAACAACCGGGGCGATCGCCCCTGCGCCTGGTCGCCTTTGACCTAGAAGAGTTGGGGTTTGTCGGCAGCCGCCACTATGCCAAAGCCCTACACGACCAGGGCGAGCCCCTGGGTCTAATGCTGTCGCTCGAAATGCTAGGCTACTGCTGTCACCAACCCCAGTCACAGACCTATCCAGCAGGCCTAGAGCGAATTTATCCCGATCGCGGCAACTACATCGCCCAGATTGGGCCGTGGCAGAGCATTTCCACTATGGTGAGGCTGTGGCGAGGCTTTCGCGCGGCTGGGGTACCCAGCCAGTGGTTGCCCGTGGTTAACCAGGGCCGCATTGTGCCCGATACGCGGCGCAGCGACCACGTGCCCTTCTGGGATTTGGGCTACCCCGCCATTCTGATTACCGACACGGCGAACCTGCGCAACCCCCACTACCACCAGCCTACCGATACCTTAGAAACGCTAGACCTAGCATTTCTCACCCGAGTCTGCCAGGGTCTAATTCACGGTCTGCGCCGTCTGTAGCTGCTGATAGTCGAACCCGGCTTTGATTACCAGGGCCGGGTCTACCCAGACACCGTCGTACTTGAGGCCCCAGTGCAGGTGCGGCCCGGTGGTGCTGCCGGTCATGCCGACGCGACCAATTCGCTGGCCCGAGGTCACCATTTGCCCCTGACGCAGCTCAATGCCACCGTCGCGATCGACCAGCACGCGCCCGCCTTCTTTTTCAATCACCATGTGGCCCACCATATGGCAGTAAATGTGAGTCCAGTTGCCCGACTGAATGATTGCCGAAGTGCCGCAGGCTGTGTTGTCCGACACCTGAATCACTTTGCCCTCCCACCAGCTGCGAATGTAGCTGCCCATGGGGGCGGCCATATCTAGCCCGTAGTGAAAGCGGTGGCCGCCCATGGGGTGCTGCCGGTAGCCAAAGGGCGAGGTGTAGGCCGTAAATTTTTCGAGCGGAAAGGAAGCCCCAGCCCAGGGGTTAGGGGAGGCGGCTTCTACGGCTGCCACCGGTTCTTCAGCAATGACCTGGGGGGTAGATTGACTTAACTCTGTCATCATGCCGACGCCTACGCTCAACGCAACAATCCAGCCGAGGGCTTGCGCCCCGCCTTGGTGACCACTCATAGCCGCAAAAATTAGAGAGCTAGAACCTGCAACAGTGCAATTGCTTTACTAACAATAGTGCAATTGTACTAATTTGCCAAGCCTTTCTCCTCAAGCTGACATCGCTCGGTCGGTATAGGCAATCCGGTGTGGGTGCTCTGGCGAAGAAGCTATGGGTGTGGCGGCATTAGTCCTGGCCTGCTTCCAAAGCGGATGGCTGATGGGTAGCCGGGTCTAGCACTTCTACAATGCCGGTTTCACCGTTGAGCCGCACCCACTGACCGCTGTGCAGGCGCTGGGTGGCGTTGGTGACATCCATGACAGCTGGAATGCCGTATTCGCGGGCAATGATTGCTCCGTGGGAAAGGCGACCGCCGACTTCGGCAATCAGGCCCTGGGCGCGGGCGAGCAGGGGTGCCCAGCCCGCATCGGTATAGGGCACCACAAGAATGAATGGCTCCTCGGTGGCGACCGTTTCTAGCTGGGTCATTACCAGCACCGGACCCGCCATGATGCCCGCACTAGCTCCAATGCCCGACAGTTTTTGCCGCACGGTTGCACTCGGCATGGGCGACAGGTCTCGGCTGGGGGGCTCGTTGCCAAACACTAGGTAGGGCACAGCGGGCAGGTGCCTGTCCTGGTCATACTGAGCTTTGCGATCGCCAATTCTGTTCTGCATCCTTGCCCAATCTGAAGCAACATTCCCCCGCACCCGAGCCTGAATCTCCTCCAGCGTGAGAAAGAAAATGTCGTCGCGCTCCTGCAAGTGGCGCTGTTCTTGCCACTGGGTGGCCAGGGCCAAAATGCTCCAGCGCAGCTCGGCCAAGAGCCGGTTGTAGATTGTGTTGACCTGTCCCTTGAGATCGAGCCGACGCTGCACCAGGGCGGCTTTGCCGGTGGGCGGTGAGGTTGTCGTGGTTTTGGGGGGTGGCGGCTGCTTCACAAACTGGGCCAGCAGCTCGCGCACGGGGCCGGGGTTTTCTTGCCAAGTGGCGACGGCAATATCGGTGCCGACCGGGCTGAGGTAGCCGTACTGGTCTACAAAGCGCTCCATCTCCTTAAGCAGCGACTCGCCGTCAGTGCTTTCGGCTAGGGCGGTCATCAGCGATGAGCTGTCGGTGATGCGGTTTAGTTCGGGGGTGGAAAGGGTTTGCCGAATGTCTTGGGCGATCGCCCGCAGGGCGTCCAGGGCCGCAATCTCAGCATTTTGCATCGGGTTCAGGCTCTCTTCGGGCACCTTGAAGAGGGCGCGGCGTAGGGCAAAACTGAGCGGGCCAAGAATGTTGTAGTAGGTGACGCGCTTCAGGAGTTCGAGGATGGTCTCGATGCGGCTGAGCAGTTCCGCTGGGTTCAAGGTGTTGGTGGGGGTGTCCGCCAGCGACTGCAGAGTGGGGGCAAAGCGATCGCTGTTCTCCTGGGCAAACTCCTGCTCTAGCTTGAGCTCGCGGCCCACAAGCCCCAGCAGACCGGGCAGGTTGCGCAGGGTAGATTTCAGCGGCGGGCGACTAAATTTTGCTCCTCGGGTCAAAAATTCCAGGCTCTCGGGCGGCAGACCCATGCGCTTAAAAATATCGCCCAGCAGCGTGGCGTTGAAGTAGGCGTGGGCATGGTGCAGGGTAGCTGTCTCTTCAAAGTCGAGACCCTGGGCGCGATCGCCCAACACCACCGTAAAAATTTCGCCCCACACACCGCAGGTCAGGGGCCGGTTGATCGACCAGGTGAGGGGCCGAATGGTGCCGGGAATCACCTCGGCGGCAATTTTGCGCGTCCACAGCGGGTGCAGGGTAGTAATCGGGCGGCTCTGCAACAGCCACAGCGTTTCGCCGTCGTAGGTCCACTCAATATCCTGGGGCACACCCTGGTAGCGGCTCTCCAGGTGGCGGGCCAGGTAGGCCACCTGCTGCAACAGCCACGACGGAGTTTGGCCCTCGCCCTCTACCGTGAGCGTTAGCGCATCGGAGAGCTGCCAGTCGGCCTCGGCAATCTCTGCTAGTGGCGGCACGTCGTCGGGTTGCACCAGCACCCGGTACTGCTCAGGGGTCACCTGGCCGCCCACCACCTGGTCGGCCCCACCGGGTAGCGCTTCAATGACGACGGCATCCCCACAGCGGGCGATCGGGTCTCGGCTAAAGGCCACCCCCGAAAACTGCCCCCGCACCTGCTGCTGCACAATCACCGCCAAGCCCTGCTCCGGCAGCCCCTGGCTCTGCCGATATTCTTTGGCTCGGGGGGCGTTATAGGACGAAAACACCCGCACGATCGCTGAGGCCAGCCCCTCCTGGTCGGTGATATTCAAAAACGACTGGTACACCCCCGCCGCCGAAGCGGTGCCCATATCTTCATCTAAGGCCGACGAGCGCACCGCTAGGGGCTGACTGGGAGAGGGCTCTGCGATCGCCAACAGCGCCGTCGGGTCATCCCCGGCGGGCAGCACGTAGCCGCGCGGTACCGGATAGCTCCAGGCCCGCAGCTGGCCCAGGGTGGCGGCTTTGTGGCCAAACTTGGCGGCATCGAGAGGTTGATCAAGGGCTACCAGGCTGCGATCGCCGCGAAAAAAACGAAACATGGTACGAGACTCCAATCGTCCTTCTTCCTCAGGCAAATCTAGGTCATCGGGCAGTTTTTGATAGATCCAGGCAATTAGCACGCTGAGGCAGGTCATCGCCAACACCAGCGCCCCATCCTGATGTCGCAGGGCGGTAATCAGCGGCAGCAGCACCAGCGACAGCAGCCGACCCTGACGCCGCTCGCGAAAAATAGTAAACCCCAGCCCGCTGAGCATAAACGTCAGCAGCGCCGTGGGCCAGTCGTAGACCGCAACGCCCCACACCACATTGGTGGTGCCCGCCCCCTTGGCAAACCAGTAGCGCCCCATAACTAGGCCAATCAGGGCAATTATTTCCCACACCGGCTCGGTTGGAAAGTAGTACCGAGCCAGCAGCACTACCCCTATACCCTTCGCCGCCTCCAGCAGCACCGCCACAATGCCCGCCAGCTTGCCGCCGTGGTAAAACGCTGCCGACACCCCCACATTACCCGTACCTACCCGCCGCAGCCGCTGTCCCGACAGCAGCCGTGTCGCCCATCCCGTCAGGGGCAGCCCGCCCACGATGGGCGACAGCACAAAAATCAGAAAAGCACCCCAAACCTGGGTGAGGGTCATGGCCATCGACTGTAAAGGCTACAGAAAGACAGTAGAGAAACGCGAATCAAAGACCTGCCTTAAACCTTACACCTTGCACATTAACCCTTTGCTGCAATCAATCATTTTCCCCAGCCAGCCCTAGACAAGACGGCCAGTTCAAGAACCCAGGCTTTGCTCCAAGGCACCCATACACTCATCCACCCGCCCACTCACCCACTCCACTCCCCACCATGCGCCGTCTCCCTCTCCTTCCCTTCCTCATCGGTCTCTGCGCCGTGCTGTTGTGGAACTGCACCCCCGGCCAGCTGTCGGGCAACGTGCCCCAGGTCAGCTCGGTGGAAGAGGCACAGCAGGCCCTACAGCAGTCGGTGCTGCCCCGCATCAGCGTGGGAGAAGACATTGTGGCCGATGCAGTGGCCAGCCGCTACACCATCGATCAGATCGAAGATCCGCTGCCGGATGTCAGCACGTTTCCCCTCTACGGCGCTCAGCCAGGAGGGACCAACACCGCCTACATCGAGATCTACAGCTCCTCCGAAAAGGCCAACGTCGATCGCCAGAATGAGCGCTGGCTGGTCGAAGTGGCCGAGGCCTTTAACCAGCGTCAGGAGACCCTGCCCTCCGGGGAAGTGATTCAGGTGGGAGTGCGGCAGGTGGCCTCGGGCACCGCCGCGCGGCTGCTAGGGGCAAAAGCGGTGCAGCCCCAGGGCTACAGCCCCTCCAACGATCTATGGGTGGCGATGGTGCAGAGCCAGGGCGTGCAGACCGTACCCGTGGCCGATCGCCTGGTGCCCAATACCGCCGGGTGGGTACTGCCCAAGCCCGTCTACGACAGCCTGGCCCAAGATAGCGCTGGAAATGGCACCGTCAGCTTTGACCGACTGCTGAATGCGATCGCATCAGACCAGGTCACTGTGGCCTACCCCAACCCCTACAGCAGCTCCACCGCCCTCAACCTGCTCTACACCCTGTACTGGCGAGCCGCCGGGCACCAGCAGAATGGCGGGCAGCTCACCGTAGCCGAGCTACAAACTCCCCAGGTCAACTCCGTATTTGACCAGTTTCAGCAGCAGGTGTTGATTACAACCCCCACCACCCTCGACCTGCAGGAGCTTTTTCTGCGCGACCAAAGCAACCTACAGGCATTCCCCCTGGAGTACCAGAACTACCTGGCCCTGCGCGAAGTACCCGGCTTTAGCGACACCGAGTTTGTGCCCTTTGGCGTGCCCCACAATAACCCCCTGGTTGGCTTTAGCTGGAACACACCTCAGCAGCAGCAGGCCCTAGAGCGCTTCGCCACCTTTGCCCAATCGGCTGAAATGCAGACCCTGGCCCAGCAGCAGGGGTTTGTCGAAACCGACTATTTGAAATCAGCCCAGACTCCACCTTTCCCCAATGGCGAAACCCTGCTGGCGGCCCAGTCGAACTGGAAGCTGCGCAAAGACGGCGGCCGCACGGTCTACATGGCTCTGGTGATCGATACCAGCGGCTCGATGGAAGGAGAGCGGCTACAGGCGCTCAAAGACGGCCTGCGGGTGGCCGCTGGGCAGATCAACTCCGGCAACTATGTCAGCATTGTTACCTTTGCCGACAACCCCACCCGCCGCCTGCCCCTGGCCCCCTTTGACGAGCTACAGCACCAAAAGTTTTTGGCTACCGTTGACAACTTGCAAGCCGATGGGGCCACCGCCATGTACGACGGCGCTATGGTCGGCCTCGCCGACCTGCTGGCCCAAAAAGAAAATGACCCCACCGGGCGCTACTACCTGCTGCTGCTCAGCGATGGCGAAGTCAACCGGGGCTACACCTTCGACGCCATTCAAGACATTCTGGCCTACAGCGACGTGCGCTTTTACCCCATTGCCTACGGCGAGGTAGACCAGGGCGAACTGCAGGCGATCGCAGCCCTGCGCGAATCTACCGTACAGCAGGGCACCCCCGCCAACGTACAAACCCTATTTAAGGATCTGTTCCAGGTGAATCTCTAGAATGCAAAGTGCAAAATGCAAAACAGGTAATTTTGAACTTTGAATTTTGAATTTTGAACCTTGAACTCTCCCCGCCACATCCCCACAAGTCCTCTCCCCGCCCCATGCGCCACCCCAACCAAAGACTGATCTACACTCTTGGCCTGGGCTGGATCGCCTTTGTCGCCCTGGGTCTGGGGCTGCGCCAGCTGCTTGCCGGTCCCAAAGTAACAGTCGTCATCGATCGCAGCTATTGCGCCCCAGCCCAATGGCAGCAGTTGGCCGACCAGTACGCCGACCTCTACGCCCAGCAGGAGCAGCGAGAAATTACTATCGACCAAGTCATCTACGTCAGCGACTTTGGCCAGGTCGTCGCCACGCCTGTACCGACCCCCGCCGAGGTGCAGGCCCTCACCCCCAATGGATTGCCCAACGCCGCTGAAATAGAGAGAGCCACCGCAGACAACCCCGACGCCACGGTGCTGACCTGCGGCGGTTAGAGAATAGAAAGAGGGGGAATAGACGCGAAGCCAGCTGCACCAGCGGTGAGGATAGCTTCACCAGCGGTGAGGGATAGCTTCGTGGATGGCGAGGTCAGCTTCGCCAGCGGTGAGGCCAACTTCGCCAGCGGTGACACCTAATCCGAATCGCAAGCCCCCGATTCTAAACAGAAGGCTCGCGTAGGGGCAAACGGTGTTTGCCCAGCCCCACCGGAGGTAGCCAAGGCGGATTCGATACTAAATAATGCCCCTTACCCGTCTGACCCAATTCATGCCTAAACTGAAGACTGCCCCTGCAGTTCTGCCATATCTGCCCCGCCATACCATGGCGTCAAGACTGACCTATTCAGGCCCACGCATTTCCCCATGACCGCTACCCCTACCCTCCCCAGCGACAGCATCTCTCGCCACCCAGACAGCGATTGGCGGCTGTTTATGCGCATGTGGCCCTACATCTATAAGCACCGTGGTGCCCTGGTGCTGCCGCTGGTGATGCTGGTGCCCCTGTCGTTATCTAACGCCCTTCAGCCGGTACTGATTGGCCAGGCCATCTCCCTGATTCGCCAGGAGCCGGTGATGGCGTTTTTAGAAGGCCGTACCCTCCAGGGCGGGCTCAATTTGCTGGTGGGGCTGCTGGTCGTCACCGTGGTCATTCGGCTGCTGCTGGATGGTTTTCAGAGCTACCTGGTGCAGGCGGTGGGGCAGCGCATTACCGCCGATATTCGCACCGACCTGTTTACCCACGTCACTTCGCTGGCGGTGCGCTTCTTTGACCGCACCCCGGTGGGCAAACTGATTACCCGCATTACCAGCGACGTCGATGCCCTGGGCGATGTCTTTTCCACCGGGGCCGTGGGCATCATTACCGACATTGTGTCGATGCTGGTGCTGCTGGTGGTGATGTTCACCATGCAGTGGCAGCTAGCGCTCATGCTGCTGGCCCTGCTGCTGCCTGTCACCTGGCTGATTATTTACTTTCAGCAGCAGTATCGCAAGGCCAACTACAAAGCCCGCGAACACCTGTCTGAACTCAATGCCACCCTGCAAGAAAACGTGGCCGGTATTAATGTGGTGCAGCTGTTTCGCCGCGAGCGCTACAACGCCGAAGGGTTTCGCCACACCAACCAGAAGTACATCACCGCCGTTGACAAAACCATCTTCTACGACTCCGCCGTATCGTCCACATTGGAATGGATTTCGCTCGTGGCGATCGGCGGCGTGCTCTGGCTGGGCGGCCTGCTGGTGCTGCGAGAGGCCCTCACCTTTGGAGTATTGGCGAGCTTCATTCTGTTTGCCCAGCGACTCTTCGACCCCCTGCGCCAGTTCGCCGACAAATTCACCGCCATCCAGGCCGGGCTAACAGCGGTAGAGCGCATCACCGACCTGTTCAACGTCCCAGTCGAAATTCGCGACCCGGAGCGCCAGGGGGAAGGTGAGGGAGATGGAGAAGATGAGGTGATGGGGCGTGGAGAAGACAATGGCGACGGCATTATGACAGGTGGCGCCTACGCAGCGGCTCTGGCAGCATCCCAGGCTGCGCCACCGCTGATAGACCCTCAACCTGAAGTAAACCATAGCCC
>PYER01000383.1 GCA_003017855.1 filamentous cyanobacterium CCT1 | reverse complement strand
GCGTTCCGTGACCCAAACCGGGGCCGGGCCGGAGGAATTGGAAAGCCAGGTCACCAAAAAGATTGAAGACGCCGTAGCCGGACTGGGCAATATCGACGAGCTGCGTTCTACCGTGCGAGATGGCGCATCTACGACATCGATTACCTTTTTGTTGGGTACCGACGTAGACCGGGCCACCAACGACGTGCGTGATGCCGTTACCCGCATTCGTCAAGACCTGCCCGGCAGCATTCAGGAGCCGGTGATTCAGCGGCTCGACTTTAGCGGCGGCGTGATTATGACCTATGCGGTCAACTCCGAGCAGCGATCGGTGGAAGAGCTTAGCGACCTGGTCGATCGCACCATTAGCCAGGAAATTCTCACGGTAGAAGGGGTGGCGCGGGTTGATCGGGTGGGGGGCGTTGACCCTGAGGTGCGCGTTGACCTCGACCCGGCTCAGCTCGATGCCCTGGGCATTACCGCGACCCAGGTGAATGATCAGATTCGGGCCCTGAACGTCAACCTGCCTAGCGGTCGGGCTACGCTGGGCGGGCAGGAGCAGAGCTTTCGCACCCTGGGCAGCGCTGACACCGTAGAGGCGCTGCAGGCCTACCGCATTACTCTGCCCGGCGGCAGTACGGTACCGCTTAGCACCCTGGGCACGGTCGAAAGCGGCTTTCAGGAGGCCCGACGCTCGGCTCAGCTTAATAACGAGCCGGTGGTGGCGTTTTCGGTCTACCGCAGCACAGGCAGCGTTTTGGTTTCGGTAGAAGACGGGGTGCGGGAAGCGGTGGCTCGGCTGCGGGAAACCCTGCCTGACGATATTGATATCGAGCTGATTTTTACCCGCGCCGATGAAATTCGCGACTCGTATCAGGCCTCCATTGACTCGCTAATTTTGGGCTGCATACTGGCGGTCGTAGTGGTGGGCGTATTTCTGCGCGACTGGCGGGCAACGCTGATTACCGCTACGGCCCTGCCGCTGTCGATTATTCCGACCTTTTTGGTGCTGCAGTGGTTTGACTACACCCTCAACAGCATGACCCTGCTGGCGCTGACCCTGGCGGTGGGCAACCTGGTCGACGATGCGATTGTAGAAATTGAAAACGTTGAGCGCCACATGCGGATGGGCAAGCGCCCGTTTCAGGCGGCCCTAGACTCGACCGCTGAAGTGGGGCTGGCGGTGCTAACCACGACGGCAACGATTGTGGCGGTGTTTTTACCGGTGGCCTTTATGGGGGGCATTCCGGGCCAGTTTTTTCAGCCCTTCGGCGTGACGGTGGCAACAGCAACGGTGTTTTCAACCGTGGTGGCCCGCCTGGTGACGCCGATGATGGCGGCCTACCTGTTGAAGCCGATTCGGTCGGCTGCTGACGAGCCTTTAAATGGGAATGGCAACGGTCGGCGGCCACGGCGTGGCCCCTATCGCTCTCTGCTGGGCTGGGCGATGCGGCACCGAGGGCTGACGATGGCTCTGGCGCTGATCTTCTTTGTGGGCAGCCTGCGGCTGGTGCCCTACATTCCGACCAACCTGTTCGACAGCAGCGACTCGGGCCTGTCGACTATTTCAGTGGAGCTACCGCCGGGCGCTACCCTGGCCGATACGCAACGGGCTACGACCCAGGTGACCGAGGGCCTCTTGGCCAACTCGGCTGTAGACGCTGTTTTGGCAACAGAAGGCGGTGACAACGGCGTGAATACAGCCACGCTCTACGCCCGGCTGCTGCCGAAGGGCGATCGCGATCTTTCCCAATCTGAGTTTGAGCAACAGGCTCGCGACGTTTTTCAGCAGGTGCCGGGGGCGCGAGTTAGCGTGCAGAGCCAGGGTGCCTCTGGCGAGGGCAAAGACCTGACTGTGGTGCTCAAGAGTGAAGACCCGGTGGCGCTGCGCGAGGCTTCAGATGCGCTAACTCGTGAAATGCGAGAAGCTACAGGGTTTGTCGATGTCAACTCCAGTGCTAGTCTGGTGCGGCCTGAGGTGCAGATTATTCCCGATATTGCCCGCGCCGCCGACTTGGGAGTGACGGTACAGGCGATCGCCAGCACTGCCTCCCTCGCCACTCTGGGCGATACCGACGCAAATTTGGCCGACTTTAACCTGGGCGATCGCCAAATCCCCATTCGCGTGCAGATTGACCCTGCCTTTCGCGATGACCCAGAGATTCTGCAAACCCTGCGCGTACCCAGCCAGGGCGATGGCCTGGTGCCCCTCGCTGCTGTCGCCGACCTGCAATTTGGCAGCGGCCCAGCACAGATCGATCGCTTCGATCGCGCTCGCCAGGTCACCATTGGTGCCAACCTGCAGGGCATGACTCTGGGGCAGGGCCTGCAGGTTGTTGACGAGTTGCCAACCATGCAAAACCTTCCGGCTGGCGTTACCCAGCAGCCCTCGGGTGATGCCGAAATTATGAGCGACATTTTCAGCCGCTTTGCTCTGGCCCTGGCGACGGCGGTGCTGATGATTTTTGCGGTGCTGGTGCTGCTCTACAACAGCTTTATTTACCCGGTGGCGGTCATGGCGGCGCTGCCCCTCTCGGTAGGGGGGGCGCTGATGGGGCTGTTAATTACCCAAAAGCCCCTGGGCCTGTTTGCCCTGATTGGCATTGTGCTGCTGATGGGCTTGGTGACTAAAAACGCCATTTTGCTGGTGGATTATGCCCTGATGGCGCAGCAGCAGGGCAAGTCGTCGAAAGCGGCGGTGATAGAAGCGGGGACAACCCGACTGCGGCCCATTCTAATGACGTCGATTTCGACGATGGCGGGGATGGTGCCGATCGCCCTGGAGCTAGGAGGTGGGGGCGAAACCCGCAGCCCAATGGCGATCGCGGTGCTGGGCGGCTTTACCACCTCTACCCTGCTGACTCTCGTGGTGGTGCCGGTGTTGTTTACCTACATTGCTGGGCTAAGTGGCGCGATCGCGAAGCGAATGGGGCGGGGCGGGAGCGATGGCGGCCCCAAGCCGCCCCAAAACTCAGAAACTTCGCCAAAGGAATATACCTTGAGCAAATGACCGTATAATAGGAGTCCGTCGGTAAGGTAATTGCTCGACGGCAACCTGCGGGTGTAGTTCAGTGGTAGAACGTCAGCTTCCCAAGCTGAATGTCGTCGGTTCGAGTCCGATCACCCGCTTTCAATAGATTCAGCCTCAAACGCTCTCCCGGAAAGGGATTCAGCCATCAAAGTGTTGATTACTTTTTGGCAAAGTGGCCTTGACGTTGGGTCACTTTGGGGCAGTTTGGGGGTAAAAACTGGTACGAAATTGGTATAAACCTCCGGGCACGAAAAGCGGATTGATGGGGTCTGGAATAACCGTAGATGACGGCAAGGGTGCAGGCGATGTACTTTACCCCCACTCCGAACTATGGCTAAAGGACAAGTTAAAGTCGAAGTTTATTCCGAACGCTTGCGGTTGCGGTGGAGTCACCGGAGCCAGCGCTACTGCCTGTCGGTTGGCTTGCCAGACAGCATTATCAACCGCAGGGTTGCAACGCAAAAGGCTCAGCAGATCGAGTTAGACATGCTGAGCGGCAATTTTGACCCCACGTTGCAAAAATACAAGCCGGAGGATCCACTTCCAGTGGTTGCAGCTGGGTCTGAGACATCTCAGAGCTATACCAATGTCTTTAAGCAGCACTGGGATGAGTTTGTGGAGGATAAGGGGCAGCGGCTAGAGAGCCCCTTCACCATCGTGAGCATGTACAACCCGATTCCCAAGAAAGTGCGTAATTTCGGGCGCAAGATCCTTGGCCGTCGGGAGGCCCAAGAGTTCGTCACGTTTATGCTGCAAAGTGCTTCTCCTGCCACCATTAAGAAACAGATAATCATCCTGAATGACTTTGGCAACTGGGTGCAGCAGAATAAACTGGTGGACGCAGGTTGGGAAAACCCGTTTACCGGGCTGACGGAGATGTGCCACCCGGTACCGCCGATCAAAGTACCTCCCTTCAGCGAGGCGGAAATTAAGCAAATTATCGGTACCTTTCGCGACGATCGCTACTACGCCCACTACACCGACTATGTGCGGTTCTTGTTTATGACGGGCTGTAGAACCAGTGAGGCCATCGGCCTCCAGTGGAAGCATATTCGTCGCGACTGTACCGGGATTACGTTTAACGAAACCCTGGTGCGTAAGGGCACCGGCACGGCTCGCCTGCGAAAAGCCACCAAAACGAATCG
>PYER01000066.1 GCA_003017855.1 filamentous cyanobacterium CCT1 | reverse complement strand
GCTTTGGCTTCAAAATTTTGCCGCCTCCCTACTCCACCCACGACTTCAGCGGCATCGAGCTGGAAGAGGACAGCAAGTACGACACCTACCGGGCGCTGTGTTTAGCCAAGGCGGCTCACCTGGTCTACGAAGACCGCGACTACGTGACCGATATTTCACGCCTGTGGCTGAGTGACGACATTGACAATCGCTGGAAGCGTCTCTCGAACCGCCAGTACGTGGTGGAGGTCATTAAAGACTGGCTGCGCGAGGGTGAAGAAACTAGCGAACGCGATATTCGCAACAACTTCAAGTACCTCAACATGCTGCTTACCGACACCCAGGCGTTTATGTTTCGCAAGGGCGACAACCTGATTTTGGTATTTAAGGGCACTCAGCAGCTCAGCGACTGGAAGACCAATCTCAAAATTCGGCTGAAAGAATTTACGGTGTTGGCCGATCAGGAGGCGGTGCCACCCACTGGGCGAGTCCACCGGGGCTTTTTAGATGCCTGGCAGAGTGTTGAAAAACAGGTTATCTACTATCTACGCAAGTGGTGGACCCCGGACACCAAGCTTTGGGTGACGGGCCACAGCCTGGGGGGAGCACTGGCGGCGGTGGCGACGATTGCGCTTGAGACCCAGGGGTTTGAGGTCAGCGGGCTGTACACCTTTGGCCAGCCCAGGGTGGCCGACTGGAAGCTAGTCAACTATATGAACAGCCGCATGGGCGATCGTATCATTCGCTATGTCAACAACAACGACATCGTGCCGCTGATACCGCCGCAGATTATTCCCTGGGTGCCGACGCGGGTGTACGGCCATATGGGCCAGTTTCGCTACTTCAACGACTCGGGCAGTCTGCGCCGCCAGTCGTTCATGACCCAGCGCTTTCCCGACCGGCTGTTGGGCATGATTCGCGCCATTCTCACCTCTGGCACCCCCGACGCGATCGATGACCACAAGATGGAGTTTTACGTGGCCAACCTGCAAAAGGCCCTCGATCGCGAAGAAGAGGAGGCCAAGCTCGAAATTGAGCAGGGCCTGATCGCTGGCGACTTTGTTGAAGGCATGAAGGAGCGGATGCGGGCGCGGCGCAGCAGCCTGGATGGCTAGGGCTGTCTCGGCTGAGGCCACGAGCGACGAATTGGTACTCTCGTGGATAACTCGGGCTATTGTCGGGGCATGAGCGCGATCGCGGTCCTAAAAAAAGGTTAAGCCTGGGGGAACGGGCGACTAGCCTGAAGGAGGAGATCGCTAGACTTATAGGAGCAACGGCACCTCAGCCGCTACCGTCCGACATTGTCGGGTATTGGTCTGAGGTTCAATCTGCCCCTAACTGCTATACCTGTGACCTATTCCTCCACTAAATCGCTCCGCGCCCGTCGACTGCTGCCCTGGCTGGTGGCCCTTACGCTGCTGCTGGTGTTTTCTGGCGGCCTGGTGCATCTGCTTACCGAGTCGTGGTGGTTTGAGTCGGTGGGCTACGAGTCAGTATTTTGGCTGCGCCTCAGGTGGCAGCTAGGGCTGGGGCTGGGCAGTTTTGCTCTCTACGGCGGGGGACTGTGGGCTAGCTACCAGATTGCGCTGCGGCTGACCCGCGATCGCGCCTATCGATTTTTGAGTCGCTACAGTGACCCAGCTCAGCGAGACCAGTTTGCGCGCCTGCTGCACCTGGGGATGGCCGGGCTGATCTTTGTGCTGGCCCTGGGGGTGGCCCTGCGGGCGGCGACGGCCTGGCAGACGGTGCTGCAATTTCTCAACCCCACTGACTTTGGCATTACCGACCCGATCTTTCAGCGCGATATTGGGTTCTACGTGTTTAAGCTGCCCCTGTGGCAGGGGCTCCAGGATAACCTGTTGGGCCTGCTGATCTGGGCGCTGCTGATCGCCGTTACGGTCTACACCCTCAAGGGGGAGGTGCGACCCGAGCGCGGCTGGAAGTACTTTTTGACCGGCGAGGCCAAGGCCCATCTGTGCCTGCTGCTGGCGGCGATCGCGGTGGTACTGGCGGCGGGCTTCTGGCTCGATCGCTTTTCGCTGCTGTATTCCGACAGCGGCGTCATCTTTGGCGCCGGCTATACCGACGTGCATGCCCGGCTGCAGGCCTACTGGCTAATGGGGTTTGTCACCCTGGCGGTGGCGGTACTGTTTATGGTGGCGCTGGCCCGCAGCGGCTTTTCGCTGCCGATTTTTGGCATTGTGATTTACCTGGGCGTGCTGGTGCTGGTGAATGGCCTCTACCCCTGGTTTCAGCAAAATTTTGTGGTCGAGCCCAACGAGCTCACCATTGAGCGCCCCTATATTGAGCACAATATTGCCTTTACCCGGCAGGCCTACAGCCTCGACAGCGTTACTTCAGAGCCCTTTCCGGCCCAGAACAACCTCACCCGCGCTGTGATCGAAACCAACAGCCCTACGGTAGACAACATTCGCCTGTGGGACTACGCTCCCCTGCTGAGTACCTACAAGCAGCTGCAGGAAATTCGCCTTTACTACAACTTTGAGGATGTCGATATCGATCGCTATACCCTCAACGGCGACTACCGCCAGGTCACTCTCTCGGCGCGGGAGCTGCCGGTGGAGCAGCTGCCCCCCGAAGCGCAAAACTGGATCAACCGCCAGCTCAAATTTACCCACGGGTTTGGCACGGTGATGAGCCCAGTGAACCAGGTCACCCCCAATGGGCTGCCGGAGTTTTTCATTCGCAACGTGCCCCCGGACAGTACCGTCGATCTACCTCTGGATCAGCCCCGCATTTACTACGGCGAAAGCACGCGCAACTACATTTTTACCGGGGCCAACACCGACGAGTTTGACTACCCCGAGGGCGACACCAACGCCGCCTACCGCTACAGTGGAGCTGGAGGAGTGCCGCTGAACTCGTGGCTCAGGCGACTGGCCTACGCCTACGACCTGGGCAATTTTCGCGTTTTAATTTCTAACTACTTCAGCCCCGAAACCCGGATTCACTACCACCGGCTAATCACCGAGCGGGCGCGTCAGGTAGCTCCCTTTCTCACCTTTGACACCGATCCCTACCCGGCCCTGATCGACGGGCGCATCAAGTGGATACTAGACGGGTATACGAGCAGCGATCGCTACCCCTACTCAGAGCCGCTCAACCGCCGCGACGACCTGATTTCGCTAGTCGATAGCGCTAATCCGCTGATGCGCAACGGCGTCAACTACATTCGCGATGCCGTCAAAGTCTTCATCGACGCCTACGACGGCACGCTAGAGCTCTACGCTCGCGACCCTGACGATCCGCTGTTGGCTACCTACAGCCGCATCTTCCCCAACCTGTTTAAGCCGATTGACGAGCTGCCCGACAGCTACCGCGATCACCTGCGCTACCCCCAGGATATTTTCACCGTGCAGGCTCAGATGTACCGGGCCTACCACATGGAAAACCCCGAGGTCTTCTACAACCGCGAAGACCTGTGGCGCTTTCCTGAGCATGAAGAAGATGGCGAAGTAGAGGCCATGGAGCCGTACTACATCATCATGAAGCTGCCCCGGCTAGAGCGGGAAGAATTTTTGCAGATTTTGCCCTTCACCCCCGCCAACCGCGACAACATGATCGCCTGGATGGCGGGCGGCTCGGACGGCGACAACTACGGTCGCCTGCTGCTCTACGAATTTCCCAAGCAGGAGCTGGTCTTCGGCCCCACTCAGATTGAGGCCCGCATTAGCCAAACGCCCGAGATCTCTGAGCAACTCACCCTCTGGAGCCAGCAGGGTTCTGGGGTCATTCGCGGCACCCTGCTGGTGATTCCGGTGGAGCAGTCGCTGCTGTACGTGCAGCCCATTTACCTGCGGGCCGACCAGGGCGAATTACCTGAGCTGCGGCGGGTAATTGTGGCCTACAACGATCGCGTGGTGATGCGAGAAACCCTTGAGCAAAGCCTGGATGCTATCTTTGGAGAAGCGAGCGCACCCCCACCCACAGCGCCCGAGGCAACGGCCCCCTCGGCTACTCTTCCCAGCGACACCGCCGACCTCGTGCAGGCGGCCCTGGAATCATATCAAACGGGTCAGCAGGCGCTTCAGCAGGGCGATTGGCAGCGCTATGGCGAGGCCCAGCAGCAGCTAGAGAACATTTTGCAGCAGCTAAATCAACAGAATCCGTAATATTTGGGGTGACATTGCGCCAGGTTTACACGCCGCTAAAGGTTGATTGTGCCAATATCAGCCACCACGGGCATACTATAGGGAATTCTCCGACCCGTGCGCTGAATTCATCGAATTCAATAGACCTCTATGTCTACTACGCCTCCCAACGTTCTGCAATTGGCTCGCCAGGGTGACCCAGACGCGATCGCGGCCCTGATGAATCGCCATCTAGAAACCCAGGGCATCACCGCCCATGTGGTGCAGCAGGAAAGTACGCTCCAGGTCGACCTAGAGGGTGCTCAAATTCCAAGTCAGGTCGATCTGGTTGCCTTCGTCAAAAAAGGCATCACGGGGCTGGAGCTAGCTGCTATTCAGCGTCTGACTATCAGGGGTAAACAGGCCGGGGCCACCGCCAGCGCCTGGAGCGAGGACCTGGTGCTGCAGACGGCGACCAGCGACTTCGAGCTAGATTTTGATGCCACCCCTGGGGACGCGATCGCAGCCGATGCCCCCGCAAGCGACGACCTAGACCTAGACTTTGACCTCGATAGCACTGCCCTAGACACTACCGACCTTGGGGATCTAGACGCGGCCCTGGGCAATGACCTCAACGGGGCTGATCTAGACCTAGATTTAGGCCTGACCAACAGCGATCTTGGCCTTGAGGCTCCAGCAGACTTAGAGTTTAACGACAGCGACTTCGGCCTCGACCTCACCGATGCTGGCGCTGGGCCAGAGGTTGCCGACAGCTTTGACCTTGACCTCAGCGATGCTGGTTCTGGGCCAGATTTCGCCGACGACCTTGACCTTGGCCTGAGTGACGATCTCGCCACTGACCTCACCGCCGACAATGGCTTTGATCTTGACCTGGGGCTGTCTGAAGAGACCCCTCCGGACCCCAACAGCTTTGATCTTGATTTAGGGCTGCCTGAAGAGACCCCTGCGGACCCCAACAGCTTTGATCTTGATTTAGGGCTGTCCGACGAGCCCCAGGCCGAACCTATCGACCTCGATTTTGACCTAGGGCTGACCGAGGCTGGGGCTCAGCCACCGACCGACTCCACCGACCTCGACTTTGACCTGGGCATCACGGATGGGCCAGCCGAGGGCGAATCGCCCGCCGATTTAGACTTCGATATGGACTTTGACGCTGAGCCAGCCGCTGCCAGCGATCTTGATTTCGATCTAGGCACTGGCGATAGCGCTACAGATGCCAGCAATGATCTTGACTTAGGGTGGATCGAAGAACCTGCTGCTGGCAGCTCAGCCACCGATAGCACAGAGGAGCTAGACCTCGACTTTGGCACAGCAGCAGAACCGGAGGGCGATCTCTCCGCTGCGGAGCTGGACTTTGATTTGGGTCTGACCGACACCCCGACCGCAGCTAGTACCGCCGATGACCTGGAGCTAGACACCGCTGACTTTGATTTAGGGTTTGACCCTGAAGCGGCTGGCAGCGAGGCTAGCCTGGGGGCTAGCGACGACCTCGACCTAGACTTTGGTACAGAGCTTGACCCCGCAGGCGACCTCGACCTAGCGAATACCAATGCTGACTTTGAAGGCACATTCGGGACCGAGGCGTTTGAGACAGAAAATTTTGGGACAGACAATCTTGGCATAGAAGAGCTAGGGACGGAACCTGGCGCAGAAACTTTTGGGACAGAAGAGTTTGGGGCGATCGCAGAGATTGATACCCTCGAAACCGACGGTTCAGCCTTCGATCTCAACGCGCCGCCGCCGCCGCTTACTGCGCCTGAGGTCGAAGCTGACCTCGACGATCTGTGGGGCGATAGCGACACCAGTGCGATCGCGCCTGAGTCAGCCGCCGCCGACCTATCTGCCATTGACGATCTGGCCGCCTTTGACACTGACCTGACTGTCGACGGTGAAAGCTCCGAGGCAGGCCTCGACGAATGGAGCGATCTAGGAGCTATTTCTGAGGATTTGGAGCCTGAGGCGCCGGAGACTGATGCCGATGCGATCGCCTTTGCAGATTTGGGGCTAGAGACTGAAGCCCCCTCCCTTGAGACAACGGACAGCATAGACGACTTACCCCCCGACCTGCTTATGGATCAGCCCGCCTTCGAAGATTTAGGGGCGGCTGAGGACCTCGATTTGGCGGCGGATCTAGATTTAACTGATGACTGGGCCACGGCATCACCAGAGTTCTCCTTGGGCGAAGCCAATACCGGCCTGAGCGACGCAGCCAGCCTCGACTTAAGCAACGCTGAATCAGCTGAAGACAGCGCCGCCGCTCTAGATACCCCCTTTACCGACGACTTCGGCGCTTTTGACCCAGCCGCAGAAAATGACCTTCCCTCTGATTTGCTGAGCGAAGATGCCTTAGCCACCGATTGGAGCGCCGCTGCCCCAGATCTGAGTGCCGATTTGGGCACAGACTTCAACGCAGACTGGGCTGAGTCGGCATCGGCTGAGCTAGGCACAGACTCCACCACTCCACCCTGGGAAGACCCTACGAACGACTTTGATCCTGATCTGGCGCTCAATACCCCTGGCGATGCCGACAACATTATCCCTGAGTTTGACCCTGGCCTGGTATTTGACCCATCGGCAGAAGCCACTGATGCCGCCCCTAACCCTTTCGTAACCGACGTGTTAGACGACGACCCCTACACTTTCGCGGCTCCTGAGTTTGAGACAGATGCTGGCGGTATGGATGCATTTACCGCAGACTCTACCCCTGGCTTTGAGCCGGAGTTTGCCTCAGAGGCCGACGCCGATCTGCCTTTTTCAACCATGGAACTCGATCAGACGGCGGCGGGCAACATGGTACCCAATATGGCTCTAGACGACAGCCCTATCGACCTAGACGCCTATGATGAGACCTATCAACAGCCTGAGGCCTACGCTGTCGAACCCGCCCCTGCGCCCATGGAGTTTGGCGACGACGCTGACGACGATTTGGCCTTTGAGTCAGTCGAATTCGACGGCGATGATTTTGGTAGTTCCGGGTTTGAAACACCAGGGTTCAGTGTTGGCGGATTCAACGACGAACCCGACTTTGCCGCCCCAGCCTTTGAGGAGGAAGGGTTTAGCAACGCAGCCAGCTTTGACAACGAAGGCTTTGACAACGCAGACTTTGACAACCAGGACTTCGGCAACCAGGGCTTCGACAATGAAGCCTTTGGGGCTGCAGGTCTCGACGCTAACATCTTTAGCGACAGCCACGAGGACAGTAACGGTTTAATTCAAGACCGCAACGGGTCCGCCCTCATGGAAGATGAGCCTGACGCCACCGACGACTTTATTCAAGAATTTGGCTCAGACCCCTCTACCCACGTAGCGCTCACCCCTGACCAGTTCAATGACGACGGCAGCGTGCGCCGCTCTGGCAGCTCTGGCCTACCCCTGCGACTCATTGTAGGTCTGGGCCTGGGAGCTCTGGTACTGGCCCTGGCGGGTTTCCTGCTCAACGGCGTGCTGAATCGGCTGCGCAGCCCTGAGGGTAACCCTGCGGTCACGCAGCCGGTTCCCAATCCTGACGCTTTGCCCGCAGACCCGGCCGCTGTAGCCGAAGAAGATCTGTTCAGGCAAGCGGTGAATGCAGCTCAGACAGCAGCTAACGAGGCTCAAACGGCGAGCACGTCGGCCGAGTGGCAGAACGTGGCCGATACCTGGGCACTGGCCATCGATCTCATGCAGCGGGTGCCGGCCTCAGACCCCAACTATGCCACGGCCCAGCAAAAAGCCGTCGACTACCAGCCAAACTTTAATTACGCCCAGCAAAATGCTGAGCAACTGCGTTAGTTTGGGCACGTTCCGCAGGGATTGGCTAAGACCAAACGGATCCCCCTCTGAGGTGGAGGAAGCGGGGTAGGCATGAAGTATAGTGCTTCAATTTTCCACGGCTGAGGGCAGCCGGGTAGAATGGGACGGTTGTATTCAGACCAAAGCCTTGATTGAACGCTATACCCTGCCCGAAATGGGCAACCTCTGGACCGACGACTACAAATTTCAAACCTGGCTTCGGGTCGAAATCGCTGTGTGCGAAGCCCAGGCCGAGTTGGGCTACATTCCCAAAGAGGCGGTAGACGAAATCAAGGCTAAGGCTAAGTTTGACCCCAAGCGCATTCTCGAAATTGAAGCCGAGGTGCGCCACGACGTCATCGCCTTTCTCACCAACGTCAACGAGTACGTGGGCGATGCGGGTCGCTACATTCACCTGGGCATGACCAGCTCCGACATGCTGGATACGGCGCTGTCACTACAGCTAGTGGACAGCCTGCAGGTGATTATGATTCATGTGGAGAGCCTGATTCAGGCGATTCGCTACCGGGCTCAGGAGCACCGCGACACGGTCATGATTGGGCGATCGCACGGTATTCACGCCGAACCGATTACCTTTGGCTTTAAGCTGGCTGGCTGGCTGGCCGAAATGCTGCGCCACCGCGAGCGGTTGACCCATTTGCAAGATGCGATCGCCGTCGGCAAAATTTCCGGCGCGGTGGGTACCTACGCTAACATCGACCCGCAGATTGAGGCGCTGGCCTGCCAAAACCTGGGCCTGCGTCCCGACACCGCGTCCACCCAGGTCATCTCCCGCGATATCCACGCCGAGTTTATGAACGCTCTGGCGCTGCTGGGTGCCTCCATTGAGCGGTTTGCGGTAGAAATTCGCAATCTTCAGCGCACCGATGTGCTCGAAGTTGAAGAATTTTTCTCGAAAAAGCAAAAAGGCTCCTCGGCCATGCCCCACAAGCGCAATCCCATACGCTCTGAACGCCTGACGGGGATGGCCAGACTACTGCGCGGCAACGCTATGGCGGCGCTAGAAAATGTAGCGCTCTGGCACGAGCGAGATATTTCCCACAGTTCGGTAGAGCGGGTGGCCTTTCCCGATAGCTGCATTCTCACCCACTTCATGCTGGTCGAAACCACCGAGCTGATCAAAAATCTGCTGGTCTACCCTAACAACATGGCCCGCAATATGAATGTCTACGGCGGCGTGGTGTTTAGCCAAGGGGTGCTGCTAGCCTTAGTCGATAAGGGTCTGGCCCGTGAAGAGGCCTACGCGATCGTGCAGGGGTGCGCTCATCAGGCCTGGAATACCGATGACGGTAACTTCAGAGCGCTAATTGAGGCGGATGAGCGCGTGACCGCTCACCTATCGGCAGCCGAGATTGCCCACTGCTTTAGCCCCGAACGTCACCTGCGCAATCTCGATCAGGTCTATCAGCGCCTGGGTATTTGAGCCTGAAAGCTTAGTCTCAAGCCCTGTCTGGTGGGCGGTTGATGACCCAAGGCCAGACTTTTTTTGCGATAGTTAATGCGGCCCCATCTTGCTGACAGCGGTGAGGCTAGCCTGTTTTAGCGCCCAGTCTTACTTTAGGAGCAATCTATGGCTGCATTGACCGCAGATAGCGCCGCAAACGGGCTATTGAGTTTTTTACCCAGCAGCCCAATCACGGCCTTTACGGTGCTGCTGCTGGTCACGCTGGTGATTCCGCCCATTTTTGAGCGGCTGCGGCTGCCGGGGCTGGTGGGGCTGCTGGCGGCAGGGGTCATCTTGGGGCCCAGTGTCCTGGGGTTGCTCGACCCGGCCGGGGATGTAGAAACCCTGCTGTCTGACGTGGGCAAAATCTACCTGATGTTTGTCGCCGGGCTGGAGATTGACCTCAAAGACTTTAAGCGCACCCGCAATCGATCGCTGGGGTTTGGCTTTACCACCTTTGCGGTGCCGCTCACGGCGGGCATACTACTCAGCCGCGCCTTTGGCTTCGACTGGATTGCGGCAGTGCTGATTGGGTCGCTGCTGGCCTCCCATACCCTGCTGGCCTACCCGATTGTGATGCGACTGGGGGTGACGAAAGAACCCTCAGTCACCGCCACAGTAGGGGCCACGATCTTTACCGACATTGGGGCGCTGCTGGTGCTGGCCATGTGCGTCGCCGCCCAGGCCGGAGAATTTTCGGCCCAGACGGTAGTTGTGCAGCTGCTGATGCTGGGAGTGTTTGCCACAGCGGTACTGGTCGGCATCGACTGGGCCGGGAAACAGTACTTTCGGCGCAACGGCGATCGCGAGGGCAATCAGTTTTTGTTTGTGCTAGCGGCGGTATTTTTGGCAGCGGTAGGGTCGCAGCTGATCAACGTCGACAAAATTGTGGGGGCGTTTTTAGCCGGGCTAGCGGTCAACGACGTGGTGGGCAACGGCCCAGTCAAAGAAAAAGTAGAGTTTGTCGGCGGGGTGCTGTTCATTCCCTTTTTCTTTGTGTGCATGGGGCTGCTGCTCGACCTGCAGGTATTTAGGGAGTCGATGACCACTAACCTGGCCTTTACGCTGGCGCTGACGGGCACCCTGATTCTTAGCAAGTTCTTGGCGGCCCTGGCCACCAAGCCCTTTTACCGCTACAGCTGGACCCAAATTTTTACGATGTGGTCGCTGTCAATGCCCCAGGTGGCCGCTACCCTGGCTGCTGCCCTAGTCGGCCTACAGCAGGACATTATCTCGAGCCTGGAGTTCAACGCCGTCATTGTGATGATGCTGGTCACTTCGGTAACAGGCCCGCTGCTGACGGCTCGCTATGCGGGGCGGTTGGTGACCTCTAAGCTGCCCCGCGTTGTGCCTGATGATTCGCTCTGGTTTGACTACGGAGCCGCGCCTGAAAGTCGCCAGGACTCAACCATTACCGGACCGTTTACGGTGGTAGTGCCTATCTATAACCCGGTGACCCAGCGCTACCTAATCGAAATGGCCGCTCTGCTGGCCAGCCACGAGGGCGGCTACGTGATTCCGGTGACGGTGGCCCGCGCCCACGTGCACATGGATGACCCTAACCTGGTCAGCGCCCTGGACCAGTGCCGCAAGCTGCTGCACAAGGCCGAAACCCTGAGCCAGGAGTTTAATGCCCAGGCCTACTCGGTGCTGCGCATCGACGACGATGTATCCGAAGGCATTACCCGCACGGCTCGCGAACAAAATGCCAGCCTGATCTTGCTGGGCTGGAGCCGTCGGGGGTTTCGGGCCAAACTGTTTGGCACCCTGGTCGATGAGGTGTTTTGGTCGAGCCACTGCCCGGTGGCGGTAGCCCGATTGCTGAGCGAACCGACCGAAATTCGCCGCATTCTGGTGCCGATGAAGACGATGACGCCCCAGGCCGTGCGCACCGCTCGCTTTGCCCAGGTGTTTGCCGATACTCACCATGCTGCGGTAACGCTGCTGCACGTTTGCGATCGCCACACCCGTGATGATCAGGTCAAAGCGATCGAAACAGCCCTGACCAAAATGATGGCCGATGGCCCCCAAATCAGCTGGAACCTAGTCACAACCGTCGGCGATAGCCCCGCTGAGGTCATTCTAGAAACCGCTCAAACCCACGACATGATCGTGCTGCGATCGATGCGACGGCGCACGGCCGGTGGTCTGGCCGTCAGCGATGTTACCCACCAGGTCATTGACGAAGCCACTTGCTCTCTGGTGCTGTTTGGCGAGCCCCATACCTAGCCGCGCCCACAACGCAAAGCCCCCGACAACTACTGCCGGGGGCTGGCTAAGCAAAAAACAATGGAAATCTAGCGATAGCTATCCCTAAAGGCCCGACTTGGTCTCGGCCTTAGCTTCATCAGACAGCTGAAAGACAGTTTCCAAAGACGCTCGCTTGCCGTCGGTTTGCTGGTTCAGCATGCCACCTAGCACCTTGGCCAACAACGCATCGACAGAAAACCGACCGCCACCATTGATCACAAAGAAGAGAAACGTCGCCGCGTACAGAGCAGACAGCTCCAGGTAGGGAATGCTCAGACCCGCCACCTTAACGTGGTGATACATGGCCACCGTCATGGTGAAAAACAGACCCAAAGCAGCCGGACGGGTGAATAACCCCAGCGCGACTAGAGGAGCGCCAATGAGTTCGGTAAAGGCCGCCATGTAGCTGAGGGTAATGGGAAAGGGCAGCCCCAGATAGGCCACATAGGCCTGGGCAAAGCTTTCGATGTTGGCCAGCTTGTCGAGCCCGTTATGAATCATTACGATACCGGCCACGACTCTCAGAATTGTCCAAGAAATCTGAAAGGCATTGTTAGTCGACCGGTTGGGCTGAAGCACAAGGCCACCCAGGGATAAAAGGCGCTGCTGAGCAATCATGAGGATTAAAAAAAGTTAACGTCTGTATTAATTATCCTAACGAAGTTTTTAGGGAAGTAAAGGGTCGACTTATACAATTTGCTCTACTCGCAAAAAATAGGGCCCACGCTCTAGCTGTCAAAGCGATTGGCTTTTCAGCAAGCGATCGCCCCAAACTCTGAACATCAGCCTGTGATCCCAAACTCGAATCGCGTAAACCCCAATTCCCAAAGCAAAGGACGGCTTGCGTAGAAGCATCGGCCCAGTCACACCAAAGGCTTTACGGTGTTTGCCTAGCCCAACCGGAGATAGCCATGGCAGATTCAGGATGAAACCTCTATCCCAATATCCTCTGTTGAAGCTGAGGCAGCTCGAGCTTGAGGTAGTCAGGCCGTACCTTGGCGACAACACAGCTCTAATCCAGTCACATCCAATAGCCGATAGCACCAGAGGGATTTGCAGGATGGCGGCAGTTCCCTTAATACCGGGCATAGAATCATGCTCAGGTCAACGCCATCCCGTTAACGCAGGGCTAAACCACTGGCCTAGCCAATCGATGATCTGAGAATCAGCATTAACTTTTGTATCTAGTTACCCCTGCGCCTTGTAATGAGGCGTAACGGAACTTGATAATTAATTCAGAAACGCAGATTCATCAAGGACATACCCATGGGTTTAATCAAGTCTATTTTTGGGGCTATCTTTGGGCTCATTGGCGGCATCTTCAAAACTGTTGGCGGCCTGGTGGGCCTGGGCAAAAAGTCTGAATTTTTCATGGAGCTGGACGAGGCCGATAGCAGCAGCCAGGCTGCGATCGGCCCCAGCACTCCCGCTCCAGCAGCTAAGGCTGAACCGGCCAAATCCCCTGGCAAGGCGGCAGCTAAAACCCCGGCTAAAGCAGAAACCAAAGCCGCTACCAAGACTCGGACTAAACCCGTTGCTAAGAAGGAAACTAAAGCTCCAGCCCCAACTCCGGCAGCAGCCCCAGCCGAGCCTGTGCCGACTGGCTTTGCCTCTAACTACCTGACCAGCGTTGGCACATCTATGCCCCGCCGCCGCCGCCCCGGTCCCAGCCTGTCGCCCTTTATGGATATGGCTAAGCAGGTGAAGGCACGCTAGACCTTCGTCAAGATTTAGCTATCCATCACTTGAAAAGCTGGAGCTGCCGTTGGTAGCTTCAGCTTTGTTGTAGGGATTAAACCGGCAGCTCAGAACCACAGGGATAGCGGATACCCCAGCCGCCCCTAGGAAGCAGCGGCCAAAAACCGCAGGCTGCTGTAGAGGTGAAAGGCTCCGTCCCAGGAGGAGGGAAGCGATCGCGCCAAATCTACGTGGGCCTTGAAGGGAGGCAGCAGCTCGATCAAATCGAGGGCACTTTCGCCGAAACCGCTAAAGTCGGTGATCGGTCCTGGAACAATACAGTCTTCAAAGTAAGCCTTCATGGCCTTCCATGCCGTAGCAGCAATCAGCGGTGAGGGAAATGTCGCTGCGGGGGGTAGAGGGATGGCATCGCGGTATTTGTAGGTGCGATCGCAAAATCGCAGCACACACCCCCGCTGGTGCAGGTGCCAGTCGATCACCTCGCCATAGTCCTGGGTGGCCTCTCTGCGCTTCAGCTTGCCTCGGGCATCCAGATCAACTACAGATTCATAGATGGGCAGCTGCCCTACCACCCACTGGGTAATCTCGCCCCAACTCAGCTGAATGGTGCCCTGCTGACCCGCATCGTTCTGGCAAATTACCGTCAGCTGCGGCTCGATCGCCTGAATCGCCTGTACCCGAAAGACGGGCAATCCTTTAATTTGCTCTGCCGTGGCCCAGCAGGCTGGGGTACCTTCGGCCTGCAGACGTTCACAGAAGTACTGCAGTTCTCCCGCTGCTCCTACCCGCAATAGTCGCCAGTGCTTGCTGGGCAGCCGGGTACGAGCCGTATAGGCATCGATCTGCATCACTCGGGCCAGGCTCTGGGCTGAGGCTTCGCGGCGATCGCCCGTAACCGGCTCTAGCACCAGCACCGCTGCCCCAGTTGCCCCTGACTGCTGCTTAGCTGCACTGAGGTCGTGCTCACGACGCTGGGCCAGGCGATCGCGCACCCGCTGCACCCCATCGCGGGCGCCGACCAGCACCTTAGTGTTGGCGGTACTTTGCAGCAGTCGAGTATAGGTAATCTGGGCCTTTTCTAGCTCGTCCTTGGCCTCCCAGTATTGCCCCATCGCCAGCTTGAGCCAGGGGTCTTGGGGGGTCTTTTGCTGCCACTGCTTAATCAGCCGGGCGGCCTGGGTCAGCTGCTGAGCCCCCAAAGCGGCAAAAACAAGGTCGTACATGGGTGAAGCGGTAGAAAGCTATGCCTGCTACGACTCTAACACCCGTCCTCAACTAGCGGGAGCTCGTGTGGGAGAGGTCGACGCTGCCAAAATTGAGGCTAAGGGCAATATTGATGTTTTCAAACATATTGACCAGCCAGGCTACCGTCTCACTGGAGGCGGTTTCGTAGTGGTTAAACAGAATCGAGAAGCGCCGCTCCAGAAACGGCCTTACCTTTTGGCAAATCAGCAGAATTCGTAGCAGCAACCCCGTCGTTTGCAGAGGCCCCAGGTTGTTGATGAGGTCGAGAAATACGTAGTGCTGACGGCCCGCAGAGGGGTCAACCACCAGAAAATTGAACAGATTACTACAGGTCCGCACCCTGAGGAAGTCATCGACGGGTCTACCGTCGCTGTCAGCAAAGGTGGAAAGCAAATGGTCCTGCAGCATCGACTTAAACTGCCGCTGGCTATAGCCAACATTCACATCGGCAATGATGTAGTCGAACAGGTCTTCTTTGAACTCGCGAAACGAGGCCCCCTGGTTGTGGGTCAGCAAAAAGCGCTGGGCTCCATCGCGGTAGCTCTGACCGTGGTCACGGCGACGGGCAAACTGCTTCAGCGACGACACCAGCTCCTGGTCGTTGAGCAGGGTTGGATTGTGCACCACCCGCAGCTTGTCCAGGCAGTCGGTTTGGCCTTTCTGGTGTAGCCGCCTCTGGCGCACGCGATAGGTTACATAATGAGTCAGGTCAACCTCAAACTTGTGCTGGGCCTCAACCTGCATGCTGCGCACGTACTGCTGGTGCTGTAGGTCGCTGTCTTCGGTCACCAGGCAGTGTTCGTAGAGGTAAGGGTAGCGGTTAATCAGCGACCCCAAAGGCACGGCTTCGGCCTGGCGGTTGCGGGGCAGCGCCGAGTGACGCGCCTCAATGATGCAGGCTAGGCGCTTCAGGGCCAGGTACTGCTCGGTATCGCGAAAGCCTTCAGTGACCTGGCGCAGGCGGCGAACCGATCGCGATCGCGACAGTTCTGAGACTCGACCGTTAGGAACTGTCTCAAGCAGCTCCACCAGAATCGGGATGGCGGGCTGTAGCTGAGTATTGGTCTGCCAGCGATTGATCAAGATGTGGCAGCAGCGATTGAGGATGAAGCGAAAGTACTCCTCAATTTCCTGGCTGGCCAGCAGGCGATCGAGCGCAGCGACCACGTCGCGGTCAGGATAGCCGCACCCGTCCAAAAACAACGCCTGGAACCGATCGATCATGGCATCGGGAGACTCTACCGCCACACAGGCGAGCAGATGGCTGTACAGTCGCTGCTCGTCAGCGGTAGTAATTCGATTGTTATAGGTCGCTTTTGTCTTCACGAATTCACCGCCCTTGCCCCACCTACAGGTAGGCTTATGCGTCTAGGCCCCCACCGACTGTAGTGAGAAAAACTTTGGAATAGACCAACAGTTAGAATACGCAGATGGAAGATGCACGGTTTCGATGGCAGTAACAGTCCTTAGACCTAATTAAAAGCTCTATAGACGCTTATCTGCGTCAGTTTTTACACTGGAATGCCGTACGAATACCTTCAGAGTACTGCGTGAATTTTCTAGTTTCTGAGATTATGTCAGGGACGTTAACAAAATTCCGGTAAAGTTTGCTACCAGACCGTAAGGTAACTATGAACTCCAGCCCGATCCGCCTTGGCCAATCGGCAGAACACTTCCCTCCATCAGTTCAGCGCTTTAAACCCTAGACTAAGGCCGTACCGATGGGAAGAGGGCTCAGGGCCATCAACAGCCCCACAGCCGCCTCCAGATCGCCGCTGGCGCCAAATTGAGGTTTAGAATACTCCATTTCGGGGCAGTTTCCCAAATTTGTCCCATCCGTATGCCCTTACAATCAAATTACGTTGGGGCAGACTTGCGTAAAAAACTGGTATGCTGCCATCTTCGCTACAGCACAGCAGTTAGAAGCTATGGGTTTTTCGTCGCTAGCTACCCTCGCAGCGGCCGTTGGGGCACCGCTAGATCTGATTCCGCCACCACTGCGGGACAAGCAAGTATCAAATATCACCACGGATACACGAGATCTCCGGGAAAATGCGCTGTTTGTAGCGCTGGTGGGCGATCGCTTTGACGGCCATAAATTTGTGGGGCAGGCGATCGCCAAGGGCGCAATCGCCGCTGTGGTTGAGCAGGGCAAACAATCCCATCTGCCCTGTTTGCCAGTAGCCGATCCCCTGGCAGCCTACCAAGCTCTAGGGCAATGGTGGCGCAATCAACAGCGGGCCAAGATTGTGGCGATTACGGGGTCGGTCGGCAAAACAACGACAAAAGAGCTGATTGCTGCTGCTCTGGCTACCCAGGGGCGGGTGCACAAAACCCAGGCCAACTACAACAACGACATTGGCGTCCCAAAAACTCTGCTACAGATTCAGCCTGACCACGACTTTGCGGTGGTTGAAATGGGCATGCGAGGGCCGGGAGAAATCGCTCGTTTAGCTCGCACTGCCGTACCCGATGTGGCGATCATCACGAACGTGGGCACCGCCCACATCGGCCGTTTGGGCTCAGAGCAGGCCATTGCCAACGCCAAGTGTGAACTTCTGGCAGAGCTGCCTGCCTCGGGCATTGCGGTGCTCAACCACGACAATGCCCGACTGATGGCCACCGCCAGTGGGGTATGGGCCGGACGCACGACTACCTTTGGCCTGGAGGGCGGAGACGTGCAGGGCCACCTGCTCGACGGTGCCACCCTGGCAGTGCAGGGGGTAAGGCTGCCCCTACCCCTGCCCGGTCGTCACAACGCGCTCAACCTGCTGGCCGCGATCGCCGTCATGCAGGCCCTCGACCTCGACTGGCGCGGGCTGAGTGCCGGTCTTGAGGTCGAGTTGCCCAGCGGTCGGGCCCGGCGGGTGGTGCTGCCCAACGACGTGGTGCTGCTCGATGAAACCTACAACGCCGGGGTCGAGTCGATGACCGCCGCCCTGCATCTGCTGGCCGAGACCCCAGGCCAACGACGCATTGCTGTACTGGGCACCATGAAAGAACTGGGGGAGCAATCTGTAGCGCTGCATCGCCAGGTTGGCCGAGTGGTCAGCCAGCTAGGGCTGGATCACCTGCTGATTTTGGCTGATCCTGAGGAGGCAGCAGCTCTAGCTGAAGCGGCAAACAGAGTTGAAGCCGTCGCCTTTGACGACCACAACAGCCTAGCGCAGCACCTGCTAGCGATACTGGAGCCGGGCGATCGCGTGTTGCTGAAGGCGTCGCGATCGGTTGCTCTAGACCAGGTGGTCGATCAGCTGGTTGCAGCCCTTGGGGTCTCTGGGTCGTAGCCTTTTTGGCCCGCCCTGACCATCGAGTTAGTAGTAGTCGTACTCAGTTACCGGATTCATGGGGTCGGGGGCAAAGGCCAGCCACAGCGGAAACTGCAGCAGCGCCAGGCTAATCACTGACTCGGCCTCGTCTACCACAATAAAGGGCAAACCATTGTCGGCGGTAATGCGATCGGCTCGCTGAGCCAGGGGCTCGGGCGCATCGAAGAGCATGACCCCTTGGCCGGTGCCAAAGTCAGCCCGAGAGATGCCCAGACAGTCTTGTAGACCCCGTCGCCATTCGCCCAGACGCTCGGGGCTGTTGGAGAGCACCAGCGTGCGCAGGCGATTGCCGTAGAGGGCATACAGAATCGACAGCGCTGCCGAGGCCACCAGCACGTTCTGTAGGCGACTGCCCATGCTCTTAACCGCGCCGCGACCGCCCTGGGCAAAGAACCAGTTCGAAACCCGCTCCGCGTGGATGGGTTCAAAGGTGCGGCGCAGCTGCCACAGAGGGCCGTAGTAGTCTGGCCGCATCCGGTACTGGTCGAGCAGGCTGCGAATGCGCTCGGTTTGATCTTGAAAAGCATTGGAAGCAAAGGCAGGCTGAATAGGAGCAGACTCGTCGGCAGCTCGACGGGCCGAAGCCGTGCGATTCGCAGCACGTTCGGGAGCCGACTCGAAACGAGCATCCATCCCTGCCCTGCCTCGATCTTCTCCCCTCTCTGCGCCCTCAGATACCGCCCTGGAGCGCGCTGACGGGGACAGCTCAAGCTGCTCTGCCGCCACCGCCAGGTCTTGCAGGCTGCCCACCAGGTAGTCTTTAAACCCCTGCACCCGCACGGCCAGATCCTGGGAAGACCCCGCAAAGGTGGTTCGCATTTCAGCCTGAATCCGCTCCTGGCGGCGCTCCAGGGTTTCAATTTCCTTTTGCAGGGAGCGCTTGCGCTGCTCCAGGTCGGCTGTGCCCTGCTGTACCATGCGGCCAATATCGCTCTGAATTTTTTGAAACTGGTCCTGGGTGAGCCGGTTGTAGGCCGATTGCAGATCGGCAATGCTGCGCTTCAGGTCGGCTTCTTGCTGGCGCAGGGCATCAATTCGAGTGCTCCAGTCTGACTTGAGACCGGTAGAGTCAGGCGATCCTAAGCTTGAAACAGCATCGGGGCTACCGTTGCCACCAGCGTCTGGCCCCAAGCTCGATTTAGATAGCTCCTCTGCGGTCATAAACGGTTCCCATAGACCCTGATGTCAGGGTATCAGATGAGGGCCAGGTTCGCCCTTAGCCGCTAGCTACTCTGACGGTTCAGCCAAATCTTTGGCCCCAGCACAGTGAGCTTCTAGGCAGGTTCGCAGCTCGTTGGGGTCAAACAGCATCGGCAAAAAGTGAATGCTGTTGACTTCGCGAAAGTAAAACAGCACCGGCACCGGCTCCCAAAAAATCTCCCAGTGCTGCCAGTCAGCGTAGGGAAAGTGGCGAATCACTGTGTCGCGCCGATAGACATCGAGGGCGCTGTCAGTAAATCGCAGCGTCAGAGTGAGCGTCTGCACCAGCAAAAACAGGCCAAACAGGCCCACGACTCCTCCAAGCCAGAGCTTGATCAGCGCCAGCGGAATCGCTACACCCATTACAACCAGGGGAATACGATAGCTGCGGGGCAACTCGGTGTAGGTTGTCGCTGGGGTAGACGTCACGGCTAACAGGAACGATGGGACTACACATAGAGTATAGAAGACTCGGCAACCAGGCCAGGGCGAACGGTGTCAAGCGCCGGGAACGGCTGCGATCGCTAAAAGTTGTTGATAACCGCGCTGCCCGTGCCCTGAAACATCAGCCAGGAGAGAAAAAAGTTGCTGATAAAAATAGCTAGTAGGGCGGTTACTACGGCAGTGGTAGTGGACTGCCCTACCCCCTTAGCGCCACCGGTTGTGGTTAGCCCCCAGCTAGTGCCAATAACAGCGATCAAAATACCGAAGAAAAACGCCTTGATCAGCGAACTCACCAGATCCCAAACGGATAAGAAGTTTTTGGCGGAATCTAAAAAGACGTTGATAGGAATATCGTACTGATTGGTGGCAATGAGCAGCCCGCCGGTCATGCCAGTAATAAACGATAGAACGTTGAGCAGTGGCAGCATGAGCGCGCAGGCAATCACCCGTGGAATGACCAGGTAGTCAATCGGGTCGGTTTTGAGAATTTGCAAAGCGTCAATTTGTTCAGTGACGCGCATGGTGCCAATTTCAGCCGCAAAGGCTGACCCCACTCGCCCAGCAATGATGACCGCCGTTAGCACTGGGCCCAGTTCTCGCGCCAGGGTGAGGGCGAGCACGCCACCGACCGCTGTGCCGGCCCCAAAGCTGAGAAACTCTCGCGTCACCTGGATTGTAAATCCCATGCCGACAAAGGCCGCCGTAATCAGAGCAATCAGCAGTGATTCTGGCCCTACAGCTGCCATTTGCTCTAGGGTATTACGACGATGGATGGGACGGGAGATCAGGTGAATGACCACCTGGCCCGACAAAAAGACCGCCGCCAGGGCCCGTTGGCCCCACTGCCTCAGATTTGAGCCACCTACCGCCTGTGTCAAAGCCGCCCCCCATGTGTATCTGAAACAGGTGAAACTGAGTGATGCCGAGCTGATGATAGCTGACGGCCTGGGTCAGACCTGCCCTGGCGCGCATGCTTTGCAATTGCGCTGTAGCGGCGGGGGAGAAAGGAAAGCGAGATCGCCCTGATTCCCCAATTCTCTCTATAGGTATTTCGCCTGCAGGTCTATAGACAAAGCTCTAAGGGAACTCTACCCAGGATTTGAGGCTTTGACAACTGCCGTAGGCTGACTGGGGGGCCCGGTTGAAGGGAACGCCTAAGCCCGGTGGGACGCAGTGGTCATTGTCCATCGGACTCAATTATCCTGAAGGTCGGAGTTTAATTCATCTGGTCTAATCCATTTGTTTGAGTGCAGCTTATGAATGCAAAACCGCCGACGGTTCGGGGTGTTGGGGCGGGGTTAAGTCGCCTGCGCCCGGCGTTAGTAGGCCTGGTGGCTCTGGTTGGCCTCTGGTTGTGGTGGCCGGTTGCTCCAGCGGCGGCCCAGGAGCCAATTCAAACCGCTCAAACCATTCAGCCCTACCTAGACCGAGTGGCCGAGGCGGTGACCGAGTTTACCCTCGACAACGGCATGAAGTTCATTGTGCTGGAGCGGCACCAGGCTCCGGTAGTGTCGTTTATGATTCATGCCAATGTGGGCGCGGTGGATGAAGCCGACGGCAAAACCGGCGTGGCCCATTACCTGGAGCACTTGGCCTTTAAGGGCACCAGCCGCATCGGTACCAAAGACTTTGCCGCCGAGCAGGCCATCTTCGCTCAACTCGATCAGGTATTCGACGACTTTTTAGCTGCTCAAGCCGCAGGCAACACCGCTCAAGCCGCCGAACTGGAGGCGAAGCTGGTTGATTTGCAAAAGGAGGCGGCCAGCTTTGTAGAGCAAAACCAGTATGGCCAGATTGTTCAGCAGGCTGGCGGAGTGGGCCTTAACGCCACCACCTCCGCCGATGAAACCCGCTATTTTTACAGCCTGCCCGCCAACAAGCTAGAGCTGTGGATGTCGCTGGAGTCGGAGCGGTTTTTAGACCCGGTATTTCGAGAATTTTACGAAGAAAAGGATGTAATTCTCGAAGAACGCCGCATGAGGGTCGACAATTCGCCGATTGGCACCATGATTGAGCGATTCTTAGAAGAAGCCTTTGTCAGCCACCCCTACCGTCGCCCGGTAATTGGTTACCAAGACGACCTGTTCGTCGCCACCCGTGACGATGTTCAAACGTTTTACGACACCTACTACGGCCCTGCCAACCTGACCGTCGCCGTAGTAGGCGATGTTGACCCCGCTGAGGTACAGCAGCTTGCAGATGTCTACTTTGGCCGCTATACGGCTCGAGCGGTACCGCCTGAGCCCACCATCAATGAGCCGCCCCAGACTGCCCCCAAGGAGTTTTCGCTGGCGCTGCCCTCCGAGCCCTGGTATTTAGAGGGATACCACCGACCTAGCCTCAATCATCCCGACCACGTTATCTATGGCATGATTGAGAGCCTGCTGGTGGGAGGCCGCACCTCCAGGCTCTACGAGACGGTGGTAGATGACGCCCAAGTGGCCCTAGATATTGGCAGCTTGAACGGGTTTCCGGGCGATCGCTACGACAATATCTTCTTGATCTACGGCCTGACCGCTCCCGGCCATACCCCTGAGGAGATAGGGGCGCTGTTTGCCCAGGAGCTAGAGCAGCTGAAGCAGGAGCCCGTTAGCCCTGAGGAACTCGATCGCGTTAAAACCCAGGCTCGCGCTGGACTACTAAGAGCCCTGGACTCTAACAGCGGCATGGCTTCGCTGCTAGCCGAGTACCAGGCCAAAACCGGCGACTGGCGCAATATATTCAACAACCTCAAAACCATTGAGGCGGTTGATGCCGCAGATATTCAGCGCGTGGCGCAGAGCCTTTTTCGCTCTGAGAGCCGTACCGTGGGCAAGCTGGTGCAAGCCCCGGCAGCGGAGTAGTGGCAAAACAGGTCAGAGAACCACCAGAGACAGTCAACCGCTCGTAGTCAACCGACGTAGACAAGTTGCCAAGACAGGCACAGCCAGGACATTCACCTTTCAGACCTACGGTATTGGAACGCACAGTGATGAACGCGATCAGCTGGTTTATGGGTACCCGTCGCAGCCTACGGCGCAAACTGATGCCGCTGTTGGCTCTGATCGGGCTGTTGGGGGTGCTGCTGCTGGCTTGGCAGCCGTCAGCTAGCGCCCTCACGCCGCGCCACTACGATGAGCTAGAGTTTCCGCCCCTGCGCGACATTGAGATTCCAGCCTATGAGCGCTACGAGTTACCCAACGGCATGGTGGTGTACCTGCTCGAAGACCACGAGTTGCCACTGGTTAGCGGTAGCGCTACCTTTCGCACCGGCAGCCGGTTTGAGCCCGCCGACAAGGTTGGGCTAGCCAGCCTGACCGGCGAGGCTATGCGGTTGGGAGGTACCACCACCCTGAGTGCCGATGCCCTGAACCAGGCCCTGGAGCAGCGAGCCGCCTCGATTGAAACCAGCATTGATACTAGTGAGGGCAGCGCCAGCTTTAGCGCCCTGAGTGAAGATGTCGCCGACGTCTTTGCGCTGTTTGCCGATGTGGTGCAGCGGCCTGCCTTTGCCCAGGACAAAATTGATCTGCTTAAAAGCCAGTACAGCGGCAGTATTGCCCGCCGCAACGACGACCCCGACAGCATCACCAGCCGAGAGTTTCGCAAGCTGGTCTATGGGGCCGACAGCCCCTACGCCCGCACGATTGAGTACGGGACCCTAGCCGCCTTTGATCGGCAGGATATTGAACAGTTTTACCAGGCCTCTATTCGTCCAGAGCAGACGATTTTGGGCATTGTGGGCGATTTCGACAGCGCCCAGATGAAGCAGCGGATTGCCGATTCCTTTGGCGACTGGCAGGGAACTGGAACCGCTTTGAATACGACGCTGCCCACCGTCGAGCAGGCCAGGGCCGGTGTCTTTAGGGTGGCGCAGCCCCAGCTGACCCAGAGCTACATTCAGCTGGGCCATCTGGGGGGACAGCTCAACTACCCCGACCACGCCGCTCTGGCGGTGATGAACGAGGTGCTCAACGGCTTTAGCGGACGGTTGTTTAACGAGGTGCGATCGCGTCAGGGGTTGGCCTACTCGGTCTATGCCTTCTGGGCCCCCCGCTACGACCATCCAGGGCTGTTCATTGGCGGTGGTCAGACCCGCTCTGAGGCCACTGTGCCGTTTATTCAGTCAACGATGGCCGAAATCAACCACATTCGTACCGCTCCTATAAGCGATCAAGAGCTGACGCAGGCGCAGGATGCCGTACTGAACAGCTTTGTGTTTAACTTCCAAAGCCCCGACCAAACCCTGGCTCGGCTGATTCGCTACGAGTACTACGACTACCCTCAAGATTTTGTGTTTCAGTTCCAGGATCAGGTGCGCGAGACAACCGCGGCTCAAATACAGGCTGCCGCCCAGGAGCATCTGGCCCCAGAGCAGATGGTAGTTCTGGTGGTTGGCAACCCGGCGGATATACAGCCCGGTCTTGAGACCTTAGCCCCTAACACCGCCGTTACGCCTATCGACATCACCATCCCTCAGCCTGGCGCCTAGAGCACCGTACAGAATCGAAGTGACATGTTCTGAGCGCGCTTAATCGTTGGGCTCGGTGCCGCCAGCATCGGCCTCACTTGAGGAGACATCTCCAACAGTGGCAAACCAGTCGCCCGGCAGCATACGTGTGGGGTCATCGGCCGCTTCCGGGTCGTCAAGATTGTCGGTGGCAACGCTGTCGATGCGCACGCCGTAGTTGGGGGCACCTGGCTCATCATCGAGGGGAGTAGCGGTGCCCTCGGTCTGGGGCTGCGATCGCACCACCGCTTCAATTCGAGTCAAATCGGCCAGTACCTCCTCAGCCCGCTGATAGCGATCGGTGAAGTCGTAGAACACCAGGCGAGCCACAATATCGCCAAACTCAGGGTCCAGGTTAGGGGCCTCGTGCCGCCAGATCAGCTCGCCGTTGACGTCGCGGCGGATTGCATAGGCCGGAATGCCGGTTAGCGCTTCAACGGCAGTGATGCCTAAAGCGTAGAGATCGCTGCCAAACTTGGGCAGCCCCGCCGACTGCTCGCTGGGCATATAGCCCTGCGTACCCACGCCAATTGTGGAGGTAGAGGTGAGGTTGACTCCGGTATCGGCCAGTTTGTTCGAAATGAGCTTTACGGCCCCAAAGTCGATCAGCACCAGCTGCCCATCGGCCTGCCGTCGAATGATGTTGGAGGGCTTGATATCGCGGTGAATGACGCCCTGGTTGTGGACGAAGGCAATTACCGGCAGCAGCCCCAACAGCAGGTCGAGCACGTAGGCCTGAGGCATGGGGCGGCGGGAGGCCAGCTCATCCTTGAGCAGACGACCCTCGACCATTTCTTCCACCAGGTAAAACGAGTTTTGGGCCTCAAAATAGGCCAAAAGTCGAGGGATTTGGGAGTGGTGGCCCAGTTTCTCCAGGGTCTCGGCCTCACCCTGAAAGAAGCGCCTGCCCAGGCGGTGCGCCCTGGGGTCATTGCTGATAATGCGCAGCTGCTTGACAACGCAGATGGGCGAGCCGGGCCGCTGGGTATCTTCTGCCACGTAGGTTTCGCCAAAGCCCCCTGACCCCAGCAGCCGCACAATGCGGTAGCGGTTGGCCAGCAGCAGGCCGATCACCTCCGCCTCCCGCAGCTTCAGCAGGTCTTGCAGGTCGTCCTGCTGACTGATAATTTCCTGCACGATGGGGGAGGTGACGTACTGCTCCAGGGTTTGGCGCAGCCGCTGCTTACGCAACTGCTCGGTGATGATATCGGCCACGATATAGGTGCTGCCCAGCACCATCAGCCCGGCTATGGGTGCCCCAGTCGGCAGCAGCACCCCGGCCCCGGCGAACGCGCCATAGCTGAGCCAAAACCAGCCCCCATTGGCGGCGGCTGTCCAGCCCAAACGGGCGGTCGGGCGGTTAAAGCGGCGCAGCAGCAGCACAAACCCGGTGCCGCCGACCAGCACCAGCAGCCCCCGCAGCCAGGGGTGAGGAATACCCAGACGCAGGGCCTTGCCGTCGCGCAGGTTGGCGATGTCGGTGGCTAAAATTTCAACCCCGGCCATCGACTCGGGGTGCAGCAGGGTTTCTGAAAAAGGAGCCTGGTGAAAGTCTTGAGTAGACTTGGCAGTGCCCCCAATCAGCACAATTTTGTCTTTGAAGTAGCGGCCGTTGTTGAGGTATTCAGCCCAAGGATCGGGGTCAAGTACGTACCAAAAAGGCACATGGCTAAAGCTGCGTGTTGGCCCATAAAAGTCTAAAAAGTCTCCTCGATAGGGGGTAGGCTCAATTCCAGCCGCAGACAAAGTGGCTTCGGCAAAGGATTGAGTAGCTTCTACCTCGCTGTCGAGGTTGCTGGCATTGTCGAGATCAGCCTGAATGAGCCCTAAAGCATTGAGGTAGGCACGCCCATGGCGGTGGATGCGGCCATCAGGCTCGATTGGAAAATTGATGTTGCCAATATGCACAGAGGTGTCGAGGAAGGGCGGGAAGGGCGGCGTTGGGCGCCCCATTTCTCCTTGGCGCATTTCAGCATCGCCAATGGTGGTTGCT
>PYER01000382.1 GCA_003017855.1 filamentous cyanobacterium CCT1 | reverse complement strand
CCCATCCCCTCTCCCCGTTCTATACCAAGATCCCTGGCTGATTGCGGTGGATAAACCGGCGGGGCTGCTGTCGGTACCGGGGCGGTATAGCGATCGCGCCGACAGCGCCCTCTCTCGCCTGCGCCTGACGTTGCCCGAGGGAGCCTTTCTGCAACCCGTTCACCGCCTCGACCAGGACACCTCCGGCGTGCTGCTGCTGGCCCTCGATGCCGACACCCACCGCCAGCTCAGCCAGCAGTTTGCCCAGCGCCAGGTGGCCAAAACCTACCAGGCGATCGTAGTGCGCCAGGTTTGCGAATCGTCGGGACTGATCGACCTGCCGCTGTGGGGCAACCCGACTCAGCGCCCCCGCCAGCAGGTGAACTGGCAGCAGGGCAAGCCCAGCCAAACCAGGTTTGAGGTACTACACCGCGAGGGCGAACTAACGCGCATCGCTTTCTATCCCCTCACCGGGCGCACCCATCAGCTCCGCGTCCACGCCGCCCATCCCCAGGGGTTGAATGCGCCGATTTGGGGCGATCGCCTCTACGGCCACGGCGAACCGGGGCAGCGCCTGCATCTCCACGCCCAAACCCTACAATTCACCCATCCCCACAGCCAGGCCGCAATTCTCATAAACTCCGCCGTACCGTTTTAGCTGAAGCAGTTTTGAGGAAACAGTGACCCCTCGTTCCACTGCTCTGCATTGGAATGCTCCGTGGAGGCTCCGCTTCCTAACCTGAGCGGCAGAGCCGCAAAACCAGGGTGCCCAGGCAGAGCTAGGGCACTAGAGTGATGCCTCTCGTTCTAAACCGAATACTGCCTACTATCACCCCACCAGCCGATCGCGCTGGCTGTAGCGCAACACATCGCCCACATCGGGGCGAATGATCAGGCCGCTGGCGGGAATGTCGATCGCATGACTCCAGCTGATGCGCTCCAGGTAGCCCAGCAGGTGCAGGCGATCGATCGCCTGCTGGACATTGTCGGGTGCGCCGACCAGGTAGTGCCGCAGGCGGCGATGGCGCACTACCGCGATCGGGTTGTTGAGCAGCAGAGCCTGGGCCACCTCGGTTGCCGGGGGCGAACAAAACGATTGAGTTTGAAGCATTTCAGAGTTCCTTAACGAGAGTTATTTTGTAGGGGCGCAAGGCTTGCGCCCGATGCAGGGTTTATCGCTACGGATGCACGGGCAGCAAAAACTGGCCCCCGCGATCGCAGATGGCAAAAGAACATGATCGGTAACGGTAGAATGGGGCACGACAGCCAGGAGAAGGATACGCAGAATGCGATACAGCCTTCCCTGGAAACCCATGTCTCATTTTGAGGCTTCATTTCGAATATGTCAATCTGAGGCTTTGAATTGAGACCCCTATTGTTGTCTAATGGCTGACGAAAGCGCTCCGCAAGCAGAATCAAAGCTCTCTCCTATAGAGGTCTTGAGGTTAGAGCGCACCAAACTGACTCAAGATGAGTTGGCGGTTCGCTGTGGCATACCCCGCTCTACCTATCAGCGCTGGATTGCGGGCAAGACCGAGGCGAAGTTGAGCCTTGCCCAGCTCAAAGCGCTCGGTCGAGAACTGGGAATTGAGCGGCTTGAAGATATTCCAGACAATTTTTCGGCTAGGTAAGCGCGATCGCAGCTATTAAAGCTTTGCAGTGGGGTGGATTGGCTGTTTGAGGCGGGGTGGATGGTGGGCGGTGCCCACCCTACGGGATACTTTTGAGGCGTTTCGAGAAAAGTGCTCGGCGTTTGGGGTAAATAACTCGGTGCGCCGAGAAAATTACTCGGCAGGTGGAGCAGATCGCTCGGCGTTTCGAGAAAAGTGCTCGGTGCTTCGAGAAAATTACTCGGAACTTGGAGCAAACCGCTCGAAATCTCGCCCTCTGGGGCTGAAGACTGAGGTTAAGATTGACCAAACCGCCCCGTCACCGCCGCTGCCGCCAGCTCCGCCACCGATGCCCAGCATTTTTATCTTCTACCGCATCAGCGATAGCCGCGACATTACAGGGCGCATCTGTGACCATTTGGAACGGCGCTTTGGGGCGGGGGAAGTGTTTCGCGATGCCCTGTCTATCCGTGGGGGCAACGACTACCGGGACGACATTCACCAAGCCCTGAACGCCTGCCGGGTGCTGGTGGTGGTGATTGGCCCCGGATGGCTGAACGCAGTAGATGCTGAGGGCAACCGCCGCCTGCACCAGCCTGACGACTGGGTGCGGCGCGAAATCGAAACGGCCCAGGGCCGTGACATTCCCATTCTGCCGCTGCTGGTGAACAATGCCCCCCACCCTGCCGCCGAGGACTTGCCCGATAGTCTGAAACCCCTGGCCTACCGCCAAAACCTGCCGCTCCGCTCGGCCCTCGAATTTCAGGCCGATATGGATCGCCTGATCGAGCGGCTGGGAGAGCTAGTTCCGGCGACTCGCGCCCTGGTAGCCATGCCCCACAACCTGTCCCGCAGCGGCGCTATCAAGTTTGTGGGCCGCGACGAAGACCTGGAGCAGGTTCACCGCCAACTGCACGAAACCAGCAGTCTGGCCATCACCGCCCTGCGCGGCATGGGGGGCATTGGCAAAACCGAGCTGGCGCTGCAATATGCGCTATACCACCGTGACCAGGGCACCTACCCCGGCGGTATCTGCTGGCTGCAAGCCAGAGAGCAAGATGTTGCCAGCCAAATTGTCCGGTTTGCAAAAACTGTTGGGATGTCAACCCCCGAGGGTGAGTTGGCTGACCAAGTAGCCTACGTGTGGGCACAATGGCCCCTAGCGCCATCCGCAATGTTGGTTGTCTACGATGATGTGGCCGACTTTGCCACTATTCAGCCCTATTTGCCACCTCAGACAGAGCGATTTCGAGTATTACTCACTACGCGGCAGCGCTTCTCGGGCATAGACAACCTTGAGATTGATGTGCTCAGCCCAGACGCTGCTCTTGATTTGTTGCGCTCTATTGTTGGGCTAGACCGCATTGATGCTCAGTTGATCGATGCCGCCGCTCTTTGTACGCGGTTAGGTCACTTGCCCCTAGCGCTGGAACTGGTGGGTCGATACCTGGAGCTAGATGAAGACTTGAGTGTGGTGGAAGTGCAGGCCGAGCTAGATGAGATGCGTACCTATGCCTATGCCCTGCTAAAAGACGAGTCTGCGGCTACCATGACGGCAAAGCTAGGGGTGGCCGAAGCCTTTGAACTCAGCCTGCGGCGACTGGACGAAGCTAGCCAAACCCTTGCCACTCTGCTGTGTCTGTTTGCTGCCACGCCTATTGCCTGGGAGTGGGTGCAGGCCTGTTTGGCTAACGAGTCAACGCCCGCCCTACGGCAGCAGCGCAATAAGCTGCTGCAAAACAGTCTACTCCAGCGCGTCGGCGCAGAAACCTATCAACTGCATCCGCTGATTCAAGAATTTTTACGGGTGCGATTTGCCCCCATAGACAGTGCTGCACCGTTGCAACAGGCCTACTGCACCACCATTGCCCAGACTGCTAACCAAATTGGTCAAACCCAAACTCAGGATGACATCTTGCGGCTCACGCCACTCATTCCCCACGTGGAGGAAGCCGCTACGACCTGGAAGCAGTTTTTGACCGATGAGAATGTCATCAACCCTGCTAACAGAGTTGGGATGTTTTATTACAGCCAAGGAGCCTTTCGCGAGGCCCAGCCGTGGTTTGAACTGGCCTTGCAAAACGGGCGCGATCGCCTTGGCGAGGCCCATCCCGATGTCGCCACCAGCCTGAACAATCTGGCCGGATTATATCGATCGCAGGGGCGCTACAGCGAGGCGGAACCGCTCTACCAAGAGGCGCTGGTGCTGTACAAACAGCTCCTCGGTGAGGCCCATCCCTCTGTCGCCATCAGCCTGAACAATCTCGCGGAATTATATCGATCGCAGGGGCGCTATAGCAAGGCGGAAGCGCTCTACCAAGAGGCGCTGGCGCTGAAGAAACAGTTCCTCGGCGAGGCCCATCCCTCTGTCGCCACCAGCCTTAACAATCTCGCGGGTCTATATTATTCGCAGGGGCACTACAGCGAGGCCGAACCGCTTTACTTAGAAGCGTTGCCGATTTTGGTTCAGCGATTGGGGCAAGATCATCCCAATACCCAAGCGGTTTTCCAAAACTTCGTCAGCTTTTTGCGGGCCGTCAACGCCGCTGGCCAAACCCCCATTCTCTCCGATCATCCCCTCACCCAAGACCTGCTCCAACAAATCACCCCGTAGGGTGCTGTCG
>PYER01000381.1 GCA_003017855.1 filamentous cyanobacterium CCT1 | reverse complement strand
CTGCTGGCCCACCCGCCCCAGCGACTTGCGGTGGTCGGTCTGGTCAGAGCGCAGCCCAGTCAACCAGGCCGTGGCGTTTAGCTCGTTTAAAGCCCGCTGCATCGGCTCTACCTTGCGAATTTTGTCGTAGCGGTTGAAGGCCTCTACGTCGTGGTGCTCCCAAAGACGACCGTAGAGCGCCTCCATACGGGCCGGGCTGAGGTGCGACTGATACACCTTGAGATTGAGGTCGAGCCGAACGGATAACTCGTCCGCAAAGCGGTAGGTTTCAACCGGCAGGTAGCCCGTATCGACCCAAATGACTGGAATGTTGGGCACCACCTGGGTGACCAGGTGCAGCATGACCGCCGACTGAATGCCAAAGCTCGTGCTTAAGACCAGACCGTCGCCGAAGGTTTCGTACCCCCACTGCACCAGGCTGGTCGCGTCAGCCTCTCCCCACTCCCGGTTGATGGCGTCCAGGTCTAGAACGGGGGCGGCCCGCATCTTGCTCGGCAAGAGCGCGGTATCTGACATGGGTTTACTCCTTCCGTTCAACAAAGTCGTAGCTCCAGTGCCACAAGGCTGTGGTAATTACTCTGTGGTGGTTACGATGTCGCCGCGAGCAGCGTTAGCCGAGTCTTCAGAATACAAGGTTTAAGGCTAAACCGTTGCGACGCTGTGCAGCTCAGCCCTGGTTCGCCCTCTGTCCCGTCTCGACCTTAGTTCATCTATAGATCATAAACGAAGGTGGAATAGACAATTTTGTGACCTCACGCCATTTTTTTGCGGAAAACCAGCTTTTACGGATCCATTCGCTTGGAGCTTTTAGACGTTCGCCCAATTGCGGTTGAGCCTTCTCCAAGGTAGCTGTCTTGGGTTTCACCAGCGCTCTACCCAGCCTACCCATTTAGGCTTGACCAAGCACCAGTTTCCCTGTTGCGCTGGGGCGCGCTAGACCAGAGAGCTATTTACCCGTAAAATCCAGCCTTACTGGGTTATCCTCCCTAACCTTATAACCTCACTATGGCACTTACCCCCTCCTACCCCCGCGACCTGATTGGCTATGGCCGCACGCCGCCCCATCCTCACTGGCACGACAACGCCAAAATTGCAGTGCAGTTTGTGATCAACTACGAGGAGGGGGGTGAAAACTGCATTCTCCACGGCGATGCGGCCTCCGAGGCGTTTTTATCAGAAAGCGTGGGGGCCGCGCCACTGACCGGGGTGCGCAATATGAATATGGAGTCGATGTATGAGTACGGCAGCCGGGCCGGATTCTGGCGACTGCACCGACTGTTTACTGGCCGGGGGCTGCCCCTGACGGTGTACGCTGTGGCGATGGCGATGGCCCGTAACCCCGAAGCGGTGGCGGCCATGACCGAGGCCGATTGGGAAATTGCCAGCCACGGCTACCGCTGGATTGACTATCAGTACTTTGGCCTGGAGGCCGAGCGCGAGCACATTCGCAAGGCGGTTGAAATTCATACTCATGTGGCGGGCAGCCGACCGCTGGGCTTTTACCAGGGCCGCAACAGCCCCAACACCCGCGCCCTGGTGGTCGAAGAGGGCGGCTTTCTCTACGATGCCGACAGCTACGCCGACGACCTGCCCTACTGGAACACCGAGTACGGCAGGCCGCACCTGGTGATTCCCTACACCCTCGACAATAACGACATGCGGTTTGCCACCTACGCCGGATTCAACTCGGGGGATCAGTTTTTTGCCTACCTGCGCGACGCCTTTGACACCCTCTACGCCGAGGGCGAGGATTGCCCCAAGATGATGAGCATTGGCCTGCACTGCCGCCTGGCGGGGCGACCGGGCCGGATGGCAGCACTGGCGAGGTTTCTGGATTATGTGCAAGGGCGCGATCGCGTCTGGATTTGCCGCCGCGTCGATATTGCCCGCCACTGGCACGAGCACCATAGTTTGTAAAGTTATTGCTAGTCTAGGGAACTATGTTTGTCTGAATTCCTAAGCATGCTAGGCATAGCGAGCAGACTGAACAACGCTAGGGTTAACTATGGCTGGAGAAATTATTTCCTACAATGAAATGTGCCGCCGCGAAGGTCAATCCAGCTTACAGCGGGGTATGAACTACGGCCTTGGAGGCATTTATTCAGTCATTTTAATGTCGGTGCGGCGTGGTGCCCCTTACCGAGACCGATGGGAGGAAAGCGGTTCTGTCTTGATCTACGAGGGGCATGATGAACCTCGTAGTGCCCACAGCCCAGAGCCAAAACAGATGGATCAGCCTCAATTCACTCGGCTAGGCAAGCTGACTCAGAACGGTCTGTTTCAACAAGCGGCGCACCTGAGCAAAGTGGGCGAAAGGCCACCAGAGAAAGTCAAGGTTTATGAAAAAATCATTGATGGTGTTTGGTCCTACAACGGGCTGTTTTCATTGGTTGACGCCTGGCAAGAGTCCGATAGGGTACGGCAAGTATTCAAATTTAAGCTCGTTGCCTTAGCTGAAGATGAGGCAAACCAGTCACCAGCACAACCCCTAGCAATGGCTTCTGGCGATCGCCGTCGTGTCATTCCATCGGCTATCAAACAGTTGGTTTGAAAGCGCGACGGTGGTAAATGTACCCTCTGTGGTGCGTCGGATGAGCTGCACTTCGACCACATCATTCCCTTTAGCCAAGGAGGTACCTCTCTGATCGTAGATAATGTACAGCTACTCTGTGCAAGACATAATCTTGAGAAAAGCGACAAAATCATTTAATCAGCTTCAGTATCTGGTCTCTCAGATGGATAGACACAATGTATCCTCCTGACACCCGCTGGGTTCAGCGATTTTCTAACTTTGAGCGCACGTTTTTGCTGCTGCGCGAGGCGCTTGTCATTGAGTCTCCCTCGCTGGTGGAGCGGGCGGGAATCATTCAATTCTTTGAGCTAGCCTTTGAGCTGGCGTGGAAGGTGATGAAAGACTACGAAGAGGCTGAAGATATTGTGGTTAAAACGCCCAGGGAAGCGATTAAGCAAGGTTTTCAAATTGGCCTGATCAGTCAAGGACATGGCTGGATGAATGCGCTGCAAGACTGCAATCTAACTACGCACACCTACAATGAAGCCACGGCGATCGCAGTCGCGACCAGCATCCGCAACGACTACTTTCCCCTGCTGGACGAACTTTATCAGGTCCTAAAGGTCAAGGCTCATGGCTAGCGCCTCTGGTCTTACAGAGCGTGATTTGGCTCAAATTATTACGGCTTGCGGCCAGTTTGAGGAAATTGCTGCAGTGGTGCTGTTTGGTTCTCGGGCTAAGGGCAACTACAAACGGGGGTCAGACGTCGATTTAGCGGTGAAGGGCGATCGCATTACTCCCCGCACCGTGGCCCAGCTTGCCGACACGCTCAACGAAGAGTTGCCCCTGCCCTATTACTTTGATGTTGTTCACTACAACACCCTAGACCAGCCGCTGGTTGACCACATCGATCGCGTGGGGGTGGTCATTTTCAATCGGGCTGAAAAGTTAACGTCTATCTAGCCCATTCCATTAGACGGTATTATCAACTCCAACGGTAGCCTGTGGGGGTAAGGCGTGCTGAGTGGGGGGATGATAGAACGGCTGTTACGGGTATCGCGAGCAATTGATGCCCTGAGCGAATGGGTCGGCAAGAGCCTGAGCTGGCTGGTGCTGCTCACCATTGCCGTCGGCTTTTACAACGTAATGGCCCGCTATATTGGCCGATTTTTGGGCCTGCAGCTGGCCTCTAATGGGCTGATCGAACTGCAGTGGTACCTGTTTTCGCTGACGTTTTTGCTCAGCTTTCCGTACATTCTCAAGCAGGGAGCGAATGTGCGGGTCGATTTTTTGGAGGCGAACTGGAGCGATCGCCGCAAAGCCCTGGTCAGCTTTTGGGGCACGGTGCTGTTTCTGATTCCCTTTTGCGTACTGGGGCTGTGGGTCACCGTTAACCCGGTGCTGCAGTCGTGGGGGCTGCTGCCCGATGGCACCTGGGGCCGTTGGGAAATTTCTTCTGACGCCAGCGGCCTGCCCAGGGCACCGATTAAGTCTGTGGTGCTGGTAGGGTTTGGGCTGCTGCTGCTGCAGGCTGTAGCCCAGGCCATCAAGTACTGGGCGGTGTGGTGCGGCTATGTCAAGGGCGGAACACTGCCCGAGGCTGAGGCTGAGCTGCCGCCCCTGGAGTAGGGACCTGTCTCTTATACACATCT